>JAQBOS010000441.1 GCA_028287925.1 Mucilaginibacter sp.
AATGCCTCGATAGGGTATCAGAACAATAATATCCGCCGAACCGTAATAGGATTATCATTAGCAATAACAACACATAATTATTAAATTGCTAGTTATACTCCCTGATTGTTATTGAAAACAAATAGCCTCTTGAAAACTGTATCCATTATCACTGTAAATTTTAATCAGCCAAAAGTTACTGAAGAGTTATTACAGTCCATTCCGGCTACATTGAAAAATATTGAAATAATTGTGGTTGATAACGGCAGCAGGATTGAGCCCGAAAATAATTGGCAGGCAAATTATCCACGTGTAAAATTTATCCGGTCAGAACAAAACCTGGGTTTTGCAGGCGGGAACAATCTCGGAATAAATACCGCAACAGGCGATTACCTTTTCCTTGTTAATAACGATACCGGGTTTACTGATGGCTTGGTTGAAAAACTGGTTGAGGTGATGGATTCAAATCCTGCGATAGGGATGATCTCGCCGATGATAAAATATTTTGCTGATAAAGATCTGATCCAGTATGCGGGCTATACGCCCATGAATTATTATACCTGCCGCAATAGCTGCATTGGACTGCGTGAAAAAGATAACGGACAATACAATAACATTACCGCTCCTACTGCTTATTGCCATGGTGCGGCCATGATGATCAGGAAAGAAGCCATTGAAAAAGCCGGCTTGATGAGCGAAAATTTCTTCCTTTATTACGAGGAAGTTGACTGGTGCGAACATATAAAACGCGCAGGTTATGAAGCATGGGTTTGTACCGAAGCCCTCATTTACCATAAAGAGTCAGTTTCAGTAGGCAAAAAAAGTGCATTGAAAGAGTATTTCATGAACCGTAACCGCATCCTTTTTATCCGGCGAAACGCACCGTTTTTTAATAAGCTTGTTTTTTATCCTTACTTTATTCTGTTGGTGGTACCACGAAACTTACTCGCTTATATAAAGGATAGGAATTATAATTTTATACCGCTGCTTTTAAAAGCAGTGTGGTGGAACTTTAGTCATGGCAAAAACAGTAAAAATTTAGGATATCCAATTAAATCCATTTCATGATAGTTATATTTTGGCTAAGCTTTTTTATTGTTTTTTACACCTTTGCCGGGTATGGCATTTTCCTGTACTTTTTAATTAAAATTAAACGGGCTTTAAAAGGCAAACCTGCAATACCTTTTGTAAATGACGACTTGCTGCCGGAATGTACTTTGGTAGTGGCAGCCTATAATGAAGAGCTTTTTATTGAAGATAAAATTGCCAACTGCTTAAAGTTAAACTATCCAAAAGGCAAACTAAAATTACTGTTTATTACCGATGGATCGGCCGACAGAACACCTGAAATAATAAGATTGCATCCGCAGATCCAGCTTTTGCACCAGCCGCAGCGTGCCGGTAAAATTGCAGCAGTACATCGGGCAATGGAATATGTAAATACCGAAATAGCCGTATTTACAGATGCCAATACCTTTTTAAATACCGATGCCATTATAAAGATCTGCAGGCATTATGCCGATAAAACAGTTGGTTGTGTTGCTGGTGAAAAACGGGTTCAAATTAATGAAAATGCAGATGCAAGCGCGGCAGGTGAAGGCTTTTACTGGAAGTATGAATCAGCATTAAAAAAATGGGACTCGGAGCTTTACTCTGTTGTTGGTGCAGCAGGAGAACTGTTTAGCGTTAGGCGCTCCCTTTACCAGGATGTGCCTGCCGATACAGTTCTTGATGATTTTATGATCTCGATGCTTATCGCCGCAAAAGGTTATCGCATAGTTTATGAGCCGGAGGCTTATGCTATTGAAACGGCATCTGAAAACGTATCGGAAGAGCTGAAAAGAAAGATCAGGATTGCAGCGGGTGGCATTCAATCTATATTAAGACTAAAGCAATTATTCAATCCTTTTAAATTCCCCGTTCTGTCGTTTCAATATATTAGCCACCGTGTATTACGGTGGACGGTTACCCCTTTCCTGCTTATCCTGATATTTATACTAAATGCCTTTTTGCCCAATAATGCATTATACAACAGCATATTTATAGCACAAATTTTATTCTACCTGCTTGCTTTCCTTGGTTTTATTATGGAAAAGCGGCAAATCAGGATCAAAGCATTATTTGTCCCCTACTATTTTTGTGTAATGAATTATGCGGTTTTAATGGGGATCGCCAGGTATTTTACCAAAAAACAAAGCGCCGTTTGGGAAAAGGCATTGCGGAAGCAATGATTATAAGATTTGTCAACTTTTAAAAAGTTGACAAATCTCTCCGAAAGTCTAATCATGAAACTTCAATCCATCAATCGCTTTATTTACTTTTTTATTTTCGCCATAAATAACTAAGCCAACCAGGTCCTGCTCATCGTCAGTGTACCGGGCCGTTTCATCTAAATTATCCTGTTCGGTCATGGTTTCAAATAACTGGGATGAATAAATTCCAATATGCAGTTCTCTTTCCTTTGCTCTTTTAAACACGCGCTGCATTTGGTTAATATCTTCTGCTTTGTAAACCAGCACCGGTTGTTTCAAAAAAGGCAAGTACTTATTACCGGAAGCAGTTATTAAATGCCTGCCGTGCAACTCCGGGAATTCAATAGATATTGCACTGGCCAAAAAAGCGGTAACGTTTAGCTTTTGCCAGCTTTTCAAATCATCCCTAACAATAATCACTATTTTATTATCATGCATTTTCTATCTATTTATAAGCTTAATTCCATCTGGATATTGCTTCTTTCATAAGGCGATGGCGGGCCGGTTATTTTCTTAAATCCCAGCTTATGATACAAACTAATAGCTGGTTTCAATATTGTATTACTTTCAAGGTATAGCTTCTTAGCGCCGGCCTCTCTTGCTTTTTCAATGCAGGCATTGCCTAAAAGAAAGCCTATCCCCTTTCCTTTTGCATCCGGCGCTACACCCATTTTAGCCAACTCAAACTGGCTATCGTTCATTTTTACAATGGCACAAGTGCCTACAGGCTTATCTTTATAGATCGCCATAAAAATGTAGCCGCCTTTGTTTAATATATTTTCTTCAGGATGATCCAGGTATTTGTAATCAGATTCTTCCATTTTAAAAAACTGTGTTATCCAGTCTTCATTGAGCTTTTTGAATGCAGCTTTGTATTTAGGTTGATAAGGTATTATTTCCAACTCTTTACTCTCACGTACCTTTTTCACGGCTTCTACCCTTTTTAGCAGGCTCTTTTGCTCCAGCAAAAACTCCCATTCCTCAATTGCTTTCCAAATGTTATATTGTGTTTCGGCAAAAGCATTTTCGATAGCAGCATTTACATCGGTAAACTGTGCCTGGATAGGTTCATTTATACTTAAACCTTTCAGACTAAGCTTTACATAATTCTTCCGACCATCACCTTTTGCTGAACTTGCAGTTACTATATCCTTCTTAATCATTTCCTTTACAATGGTGCTTACTGATGGATGCGAATGTCCTATCTCAATAGCAATTTGTGTGATGGATTTTTCTTCCCCATCAGATAAGGCATAATATACAGGAAACCACTTGGGCTGCATCTCAATGCCATATATCGGGTACACCTGCGCAGCTTGCTCTGCAAACAATTCACCTAATCTGCGGAGCCTGCTGCCCAATGCCATTTTACCAGTTTTATCATAAATATTCATAGGTAATAAATTACGTAATCAATTACGCAAATTTAGAGATTTATATTTTATTTCAAAAATAATCTATGTCAAAATAGTGTTAAGCTTTATGTGTTTCTCTTCGGCTGTCTTCGCGATCTCCGTGGTAAAATTTAAACCGCAGAGTTCGCTGAGAAAGCACAGAGATCACTGAGAATAAGTTGTAATTATACAGGCTGACCAAATTGGATCAAGTATCCATTGTTATCATAAATAGCAAATTCACGCATTCCATAATCAAAGGTTTCCAGCTCGTAACAATTAATGGTTACTTCCTTTAACTGGTTCCATAACTCATCTACGTTATCAATGGTAATGTATAACGAACCTGTAAATTGCGGCTTATCAAAAGGAACATGTGCGTTTGGATAAGATATCATAATCTCAACTTCGTCACGCGATAAAGATGCCCAGCTCCAATCCTCCGTGTACCCGTTACAGGTAAACCCCAGCATCTCTATATAATATTCAACTGTATATTTTACCTGTTTTGAGTAAATAACAGGTCGTAATTTGGCAAACTTCATAATTGGCATTTAGGTTAATTTCGCATAAAAATAACATAAATGTGCAATTAAGTGTATCCTGTGCAATCAAATTTGAAGGAGGCTCCGATGGAGCCCTTCAAGCCAATCTCTATTATCTATAAACAGGATACTCCTCCGGAGCTCCTTAAATATTTCGATAATGGCTTTTTCACTCCAGGGGAGTATCCTGTTTATAGAAACCCAATATCCAGTTTAGGCTCCATCGGAGCCTCCTTTAACGTTTATCACGTACTAATTTATTGCGCCAATTATTACAGCAGCTTTTGCTACATCCAGCGATACCAGATAATTGTAGGCCTGGGTAAGCTGTGCTTCTACAACATTGTTTCCTGCATACTTTTTCCGCAGCGTATACCATTTATAAATCAGCTTCAGCTCTGTATCTGAATAGGTTACACCCGTATATTGCTGTATGGTTTGCAGAAAGGTGAAGTTAAAGTCGAGCGTAGGTTCAATCATGGTGCCTTCGCCGTAATCATTCCAGGTAATTAGTTGCAGATAATTTGTTCCGCTGTTTTTTGCCAGGTCTAATGTTGCCTGTAAAGTAGCGGCACCGTTATGATCAATCACAAATAAAGTATTCCCCCACCCGCCAGGCTTATAAAAATCTTTAAAACCGGGATAAGCGCCTGCAAAAAATGTTGCTACCGCTGGCGCCCTGTTTTGATAAAATCCCTGCAGATTTGTTTGCCCTGTAGATTCAACCCAGGCAAACTCCCCGCTGGCTGAATTGCCGGCAACACTCCCCTGGTACTCAAGCGGCAACAGCCTTGGTTTGGTATTAAGACCGGAGAATGCCTGCTGCCAATCACTAGAAGTTTTCATTCCCTGCGGACCAAAACAAAGCAGTAAAGGCTGGTTGTTTACTTTTATATAATTATTACTGCCAAAATAGGCGGTTTGCAGGTAAGCAAAATCTTCTTTGGCTGCAGTTACCGTATCAATACCTGCTTTGGCTTTAACCTGTGCCAGCTGAGCATCTTCATAACAAATGGCAAATTCTAAGCCTGCATTTGGGATCCGGTTAAATAACGAATCGGTATTGCGCTTGTTGAGTGGATAATCATTTACATTATGTATGCCATACCAATCCACAATTACCCCATCAATTCCGGCATATTTCATCAACAGCAGATGATAATCAATAACGTCCTTGTCTGAGCTGGCATATGGGCCAATCATGGGATAAAAGTAAGAGGCTATCTGCTTGCGCCCGTTGCTCAAAATAAGATCGGGGTTTTCATTGGCCATTGTCCAATGCTGGCCCCATTTGCTGTTGCCGGATGTTGCCGGGGTTTCAAACCATGGCATATAATGTACATAAACTTTTTGCTTATTTGTTTTTACTACCGCCTTGGCGCTGGTTACCATCGCTGTATCCGGTACTTTAACAGGCGGATCAGTTGTCTTTATGGGATCAGGTTTTGAGCTGCTTTTACTGCACCCAATAACCAACATAAAAAGTAAAGCGGTTAAAAAGCTTTTGTACATTATATGGAATAGTTTCAATTACTTATAAGCTTTTAGCCTTTTATGATTATCGGTTAACAACTTAATGCTTATTGCCGCCCCACCGCCGTTTGCGAGCTTAAGGTTCAACTTTGTGCCTGCGTTTACTATGTAGCTGCTGATTTGATATGCCTCCGGATTATTTTTCCAGTCGGCGTCTCCGGCATCGGCATAAATGGTGGCTACATATTTCTTTCCCTTGTCTAAAAAATCTAAAGGGATGACGGCACTACGGCTGTTTTCATTTGTAATTGCTCCAAGGTACCAGCTGCCGGTTCCTTTTTCTTTACGGGCGATGGTGATATACTCGCCAGGTTCAGCTTCAATAATTTTTGAATCTTCAAAATCAACCGGAACATCCTTTATAAACTGGAACGCATCCATACGTTTTTCATAGTTCTCGGGCAAATCAGCAGCCATTGCCAGTGGACTATACATTGTTATATACAAAGCCAGCTGTTTAGCGAGCGTAGTATGCACCTGCCTGCCCGGAACATCGCTGTATCCTTTTATTTTAAAAATGCCCGGCGTATAGTCCATTGGGCCGCCCATTAAGCGGGTAAACGGCATAATGGTTTCGTGGTTGGGGTTGTTGCCATTACTGAATGCATTATACTCATTCCCCCTGCCCGCTTCACTGGCCAGCCAATTTGGGTAGGTACGTTGCAATCCTGTAGGCCTCACCGGTTCATGCGAATCAAGCATAACATGATATTGAGCGGCCTTTTCAGCCACACGCACATAATGATCAACCATCCATTGCCCGTCGTGATGCTCACCCCTCGGGATGATCTTACCTACATAACCCGTTTTTACCGAGGTATACCCATACTTGTTCATAAAGCGGAACGCAGTATCCATTTGCCGCTCATAGCTGGTTGCAGAGCCGGAGGTTTCATTATGCATGATCATTTTCACACCTTTTGATGCAGCATAATCACTTATCGCCTTTACATCAAAATCAGGGTATGGCTTTGCAAAATCGAACACGTTTTCTTTCCAGTTGCCA
>JAQBOS010000582.1 GCA_028287925.1 Mucilaginibacter sp.
GTTCTTATTCCTTAAAGTTTTAATTTTTTTTTAAGTAGCTGATTATGGTGTGAATAAATTTTTACGGATGTGGATAACAAATTGTCAGCAGGCTATTTTGACAGGTTTTAGCTGTTAATATTCGCCAAAAACCTGTCGCAATGCGTCAGATATTTCCCCAAGTGTGGCATAGTTCTCAACAGCGTCCAAAATAAAGGGCATCAGATTTTGATTACCCCTGGCAGTTTCGCCAAGTTTTTGCAGGCAGTTTGCTACCGCATCATTATCCCGGATATTTTTAAGCGCAGCAATTTTTTCCGCCTGTTTTATCCGGATAGCATCATCAACTCTGAACACATTTATAGCGCTTGCTTCGGGTTCTGTAAACTTATTAACGCCAACTAATACTTTCTCGCCGCTTTCAATTTCATTTTGATATTTATAAGCTGAGCTTGCAATTTCCTGCTGAATATAATCCTGCTCAATGGCCTTTACCGAGCCACCCATTGCATCAATTTTATCAATATAAACCTGTGCAGCTTTTTCAAGCTCATCAGTCAGGGCTTCTATAAAATAGGAACCTGCTAAAGGGTCAACCGTATCGGTAACGCCGCTTTCAAACGCAATGATCTGCTGGGTACGCAAGGCAATTTTAGCGGCGGCTTCTGTAGGCAAGGAGATGGCTTCATCATAACCATTGGTATGTAATGATTGTGTACCACCCAACACCGCAGCCAGCGCTTGGTTGCTTACCCTTACAATATTATTCATAGGTTGCTGCGCCGTTAAGGTTGAGCCGCCTGTTTGCGTATGAAAGCGCAGCTTTTGAGCCCCGGCATCGGTAGCGCCCAACTCCTTTGTAATATGCGCCCACATGCGCCTTGCCGCCCTGAACTTGGCTATCTCTTCAAAAAAGTTATTATGGCAGTTAAAAAAGAAGGAAAGCCTTTTGGCAAAAACATTTATGTCCAGTCCCTTTTGCAAGGCTGCCTTTAAATAAGTCTTTCCGTTGGCCAGTGTAAACGCAAGCTCCTGCACCGCTGTTGAGCCAGCTTCACGAATGTGGTAGCCTGATATGGATATAGTGTTCCATTTAGGCACTTCCCTGCTGCAATATTCAAATACATCCGTTATCAGGCGCATTGAAGCTTCGGGTGGATATATATAGGTACCGCGCGCAGCGTACTCCTTTAATATATCGTTTTGGATAGTTCCCGAGATCTGCTTCAGATCAGCGCCCTGTTTTTTTGCTAACGCGATGTACATGGCTAATAATACAGGCGCTGTAGCATTAATGGTCATTGAGGTAGTAATGTTCTTTAACTCGATGCCATTAAACAGGATCTCGATATCCTGCAATGAATCTATTGCAACGCCAACCTTGCCTACTTCTCCCTCAGCAAGCTCATGATCTGAATCATAACCTATCTGGGTTGGCAGGTCAAAAGCAACCGACAAGCCCATAGTCCCCTGGCTTAACAGGTAATGGTATCTTTTATTTGATTCCTCGGCGGTTGAAAACCCGGCATACTGACGCATGGTCCAGGGCCTGCCCCGGTACATATCTTTCTGGATGCCCCTGGTGAACGGAAATTCGCCGGGCGACTCAGTCATGCCCGAAGGCTCGGTATAAACCTCTTTAATTTCGATCCCTGATGTGGTGGTAAATTTCTTTTCGGCCATGTGGTTTATAATAATGTGATCAACACATTTAACTAATCTCTGATCTCTAACCTCAAATCAACTAAACTAAAACAGTTCCTCAAGATCTTTTCTCAGCATGCTTGCGCCAAGTTCATAAGGGTTATCTTCAAGCTGGCTTAAGCTTCCCAGTATAATCTTGCTCAGGTCAAGCCCGGTGGCCGTTTCGGGCGCTCCTTTAATGGCATTATTAACAATGCCTAATGTATCCTCTTTAACATGTTTTACTACACCCCATGCCCTGCTGCTTACATAAATTTGCTGGGTTATGTTATGCTGATATTCATTACGGATCTCATCAACAATTAAGCTATATAGCTCATGAGCTGAATAGGAAGGCGCATTTAAGCGGATCAGCATATTGGCAGGGTTAACCCGTTCAATAAATAACACACAGCGCTCATAAGCCTGCAGGCGCAACGGAAGTGTTTGATTGCTGATAGTTTTTCTAAATTCAAGCAATTGGATCTTCTCGTCCCTGTCTAGATACGGCTTTATCAGATAAAAGGCTATCCATACAATACCCAAACCGGCTATAGTATATTTTACAATATCTAAAAAGTAAGGCAAAAAGTTCATATTGAAGAATGTTAAATAGAGGTCATAAATAAACCGGTTGCAACAAAAATCCGCATTTTACCTTATATTTGTTTAGTTAATTAAAAAATAAGATGAGTACTGCTGTTGAAACTGCACCCGCACCGGTAACCTTTACACAAGGGGCCGTAAAAGAACTGTTCAAATTAAAAGATCAGCAAGAGCTTAGTGATGATTTTGGCCTGCGCGTTGGCGTTGAAGGCGGTGGCTGTTCTGGCATGAATTATGTTTTAGGGTTCGATCAGAAAAAAGACGGTGACCAGGAATTTTATATCGACGGGATAAAGGTTTATATGCACAAAGCGCATGGTTTATACCTTGCCGGGATGCAGATAGATTTCCAGGATGGTTTGAATGCACGCGGATTTACCTTTAATAATCCAAATGCTGCCAGCACCTGTGGTTGCGGCACTTCGTTTTCTGTATAATTAGAGACTGGAGATCAAGATTTATTAGCAATCCGTATTCCACAATACAAAACTAATCTCTGATCTCTAACCTCTGATCACTACTTCAACACCTCATCAATAGTTTTTGCAAAGTCGCCAAGAGTG
>JAQBOS010000607.1 GCA_028287925.1 Mucilaginibacter sp.
ATTCTGTTAACGAGTGGTGTCCGTAAACATCAGTTCGCAAAACAGGTTTCAGGGGTGTTCTGAAATACTCGGTAAACAGGTTTCGGCTATGTTCGTCGCCCATTAACAAAGCTCCCGAAAAGCGGGCGGCGGGTAAGGCTAATTGCTGCATTGCCAGCAGGTGACCCATACTGCTTTCATCGCCCAAACAAATTACTGCCGATGTATTTACAGGCGTTTGCCGGGTTGATTTGATCCGGATATAACCAACCTCATCGCCTTTAGCAAGCTGATTTGCCCAGGTGCTTCCCGGCCCTTTGTGGTTGGTATCGATATATAAAGTGCAGGTTTGTGTTTCAGCGTCCCAGCCCGACGGGGTATAATCACGGAAGGTAAAATCAGCCACTTTGCATTTTATGTAATTTACCTCGTTCCAGTCGTTCATGGTTGTAAAAGGTAAATGCAGGTCGATCTCTACCAGGGTGGATAAAGGCCATTTTCTAACCTCAAGTACTGTGGCTATTTTTAAAATCCGGTTCCCGATTATACCGGATGCTTTTTTCTTTAGTCTTTCTAAAATTAATGTATTCATAGTAATAATGTTTTATTAATACAAAGTAACCTGAAATCTGAACCCTTTAAAATAGATAGAGTAGGGTATCTATTGGATTATTTATGGTAACTGTCGCGAAACTCCAAAGGAGTTTTATTCATCGTTCTTTTAAAAAGTCTTGAAAAATACGTATGATCATCATAACCAAGCTGATGGGCAATTTCTTTTACAGTTAGCTGGGTATAGTATAAAAGCCGTTTGGCTTCCAGCATCACCTCGTGGGTTATCCAGTATGATACAGGCATGCCCGTTATTTTATTTAACGATTCATTGAGATAAGCGCCTGAAATATTCAGCATTTGGGCATAGGCGGTTGGACTTTTTTCGGTAATAAAATGTTCAGATAATAAACGTTTAAAGTCCTGCGCTATCTGTTTCGGCCGCGATGGCGCTTTTTCTGCTGCGCATAATTTGCTGTATGATGCAGCCACTGTTGCCAGGAATGAATTTAGCAGGGCATAAACGTTTTGCAGGTAAAATGGTTCGCTTGAGTTACTTTTGTGGGTGTCGTTCAGTAAGTGCAATAGTTTATAACATTGCAGGTATCGGTCATCAGTTAATTGGTAAGGCTGTTGCATCAATAAATGATCTTCAAAGATCTCCCTGAATTCTTTGGCGATCAGTCCGGTATCTACTGCCATAAACCAGCCTTTGGCATCCTTGCCGTTCATCCGTTGGTGAACCTGCCCGGGCAATAAATAGTAAACAGACTGGTTAGGCAATATAATGTCGCAGAAATCGACATTTATTTCAGCGCTGCCTGTTTCAATCATAAAAAATATGTAGTGATCATCCCTGTGTACACCTAATTTGTCGCCTTCGCGGCGTATTTTTTCGGCGCTGGTGTAATGGATCTCAAACCCATTTTCAACACGGTCGCGAATCTTGTGCACGGGGATTGTTTTCATAGTAAAGCGTACTTACTAATGTATGACGATTTAAAAGCCGAAAAATTTTAAAGAAATAAAAAAGGCGCAATGTGCTGCGCCTCCAAATTTTTTCCTGATCTCTAATCACCAGTCTCTAATCTCTAAACCTATGTAGTATATCCAAGGATCTTCAGCACTTGCTTGCTATTCTGCTCCTCGCCAAAAACCTCGAAATTGAAAGTTTCATCACGATTGCGGCGGATGATCACATGCTTTGGCGATGGCAACAGGCAATGATGGATGCCTCCGTAGCCGCTCAATACTTCCTGGTAAGCCCCGGTATTAAAAAAGCCCAGGTATTGCACCTTGCGGGTTTTAGGCATAAATACGCTGTTCATGTGCGCTTCCTGGTTGTAGTAATCCTGGCCGTCGCAGGTTATGCCGCCAAGGTTAACACGCTCATATTCGCTGTCCCAGTTATTTACCGGCAGTAAAATGTATTTTTGATTAAGCGCCCAAACGTCAGGCAGGTTGGTGATGAATGAGCCATCAAGCATCAGCCATCTTTCGCGGTCATTCTGTTGTTTACGGCCTAAAACCTTGTATAGGATCCCCGATGCTTCTGCAACCGTGTATTTACCAAATTCGGTAATGATATCAGGTTCAACCGTATCGTTATCGGCACAAATTTCCTTTATCCGGCTAACAATTTCATTGATCATGTATTCATAATCAAAATCAAACACCAGCGAATCTTTAAAAGGCATTCCACCGCCAATGTCAAGCGTATCCAGGTCCGGGTTTATCTTTTTGAATTTGCAATAAAGCGTAACATACTTTTCAAGCTCGTTCCAGTAATATGGGGTGTCAGAAATGCCCGAGTTGATAAAGAAATGCAGCAGCTTAACCTTAAAGTTTGGATTGCCTTCGATCTTATTATGATAAAAATCAATAATATCTTCCATCCGCACACCCAGGCGCGAGGTATAGAATTGTGAATCGGGCTGCTCTTCTGCCGCTATCCTGATGCCGAGATTACATGGGGTCTCCATCTCGATCTCGTCATCATACAAGTTAAATTCTTCCTTATTATCCAATACGGGGATGATGTTTTTAAAGCCATCATGCAGCATATC
>JAQBOS010000644.1 GCA_028287925.1 Mucilaginibacter sp.
CCGGGCTCCGTATTTGAGCTTCTGAAGATCATTGGTCCGCTTACCGATCCGGTTGCTTATGGCGGCCGTGCAGAAGATGCCTTTGATGTGGTGATCCCTTCGATGCCTGGTTACGGCTTTTCTGAAAAACCGAAGGGTACCGGCTGGGGGCCTGACCGCATTGCCGGCGCCTGGGATGTGCTAATGAAACGCCTCGGATATACCCATTATGTTTCACAGGGTGGCGACTGGGGTTCAGTAGTGGCGGATGCAATGGCGCGCCAAAAACCCGCAGGACTGCTCGGCATTCACGTTAATATGCCTGCAACCGTTCCTGCTGATGTTGCGAAAGCGCTTAAAAACGGTGATCCTGAACCTGCCGGACTGTCGGCTAAGGAGAAAGCGGCTTTCAAATCATTGAATTACTTATACTCAAAGGGTGGCGGTTACGCTGGTATAATGGTAACCCGTCCGCAAACCCTGGGTTACGGGTTGTCGGATTCGCCTACGGGCCTTGCTTCCTTTTTTCTGGATAAGTTTAACGATTGGACCTATAGTGGTGGGGATGCAGAGAAAGTACTGACCAAAGATGAGATCCTGGATGATATCACGCTCTATTGGCTCACCAATACTGCGGCTTCTTCGGCACAGCTTTACTGGGAAAATAACACCAACAACTTCAACGTTGCGGAGCAAAGAACAGCGGAGATCACGATCCCTGTTGCTGTAACCGTGTTTCCGGGAGAGATCTACCAGGCGCCAAAAAGCTGGACCGAACGCAGCTATCATCATCTTATTTATTTCCATGAGGTGAATAATGGCGGTCACTTCGCGCAATGGGAGCAGCCCCAACTTTTTGCTGAAGAGCTGCGCGCAGCATTCAAATCATTAAGATAATTGGAAGGGGAGGCGGATAAGTCGGGGTTAAAAATGGCTAACTCACAATTCAATTTGTCCACCTCCCTGTTTTATGGTCGTGAAATGCCTGGTGTACAGGTAAATTTGACTCAACAAATCAAAACAATTTTAAAATTAAGACAATGGAAAATAACACAATCACAGATTCACAAGTGAACTCATCAACAGAAAACATAACCCCGGTTAAAAAAGTACTTTATACAGGCAAAACTCATACCACAGGCGGCCGCGATGGCGGCTCATCCCGCAGCTCTGACGGCAACCTTGACATTAAGCTTTCGATTCCTGGCTCTGCAGGCAGCGGCACTAATCCTGAGCAGCTGTTTGCTGCCGGCTGGTCGGCTTGTTTCATCGGTGCGATGAAGATTGCGGCCGGCAAAATGAAAGTAAGGTTCCCGAATGACGGAGCTGTTGATACTGAAGTTGACCTGACCTTAACCGGTGATGCTTATGCTTTGCAGGCCCGCCTTAACGTTAGCTTACCGGGTTTGGAACGCGAAGTAGCCCAGGCCCTTGCGGATGCTGCTCACCAAACTTGTCCGTATTCAAAAGCTACCCGTGACAACATAGATGTAGTGATTAACCTTGTTTAAATAATCCTTTACAGATCAGGCCTGCCCGGTAACCACGGGCAGGCTCTTTACCAATTAAACAGAGATAAAATGTCAGAACAACTTAAATATGACCGCCGCCGCTTTTTGAGCACTGCGGCCATCACCATAGCTGCCGGCCCGCTCGTTATGATCAGCTCATCAGATGCGCAAGCCTCAAAGACAACCCCGGCGAATGTTACTACAACTAAACGGGGAACGAACGCGTCATTCGGCACATTGAAGCAGATCAATGCAGGTGCGCTGAATATTGGATACGCTGAAGCTGGACCCGCCGATGGTAAATCGGTAATTCTTCTTCACGGCTGGCCTTATGATATCCACAGCTTTGCCGATGTTGCACCTTTGCTTGCAGCTAAGGGTTACAGGGTGATAGTACCGTATCTGCGGGGGCATGGCACCACACGCTTTCTTTCAGCGGGCACGCCCCGGAATGGGCAACAGTCGGTAGTTGCACTCGATATCATTGCTTTAATGGACGCACTCAAAATTCAGAAGGCAATCATCGGTGGTTTTGATTGGGGAGCCCGCACTGCAGGCATCATCGCTGCGCTCTGGCCTGAACGTTGCAAGGCACTTGTATCCGTGAGCGGATACCTGATAACCAACCTTGAAGCCGGCAAGCGCCCGCTGCCGCCAAAGGCTGAGCTGGCATGGTGGTACCAGTATTATTTCGCCACAGAACGCGGCAAGCTTGGCTACAGCGAAAACAGGAACGAATTTAACAAGCTCATCTGGAAAACCGCTTCGCCAAAATGGAACTTTGATGATGCTACGTTCGATCGCAGCACCGCGGCCTTTGATAATCCCGATCATGTAAGCATTGTGATCCATAATTACCGATGGCGGCAGAGCCTGGCTGAAGGTGAATCGCAATATGATGACCTGGAAAAACGGCTCGCAGCTGGCCCGGTGATCAAAGTGCCCACGATCACCCTTGAAGGTGATGCCAATGGCGCACCGCACCCTGATCCCGCATCTTATCGCAACAAATTCGCAGGCAAATATACGCACCGGAACATCACGGGTGGCATTGGCCACAACCTGCCACAGGAAGCACCGCAGGCGTTTGCAGACGCTATAATTGAAGTTGATAGTTACTGATAATGATAATTTGCCTGGTTGTTCGGAATTAAAACCGGACAGCCATTGTAACGTTTTCGAACGATAATTATTGAAATTGTAATTTAAACTATTGATTTTCAATTATTTGAATGAGTGGCACGGATTTTAAATGATAGTTCATAATTATTATTTGGAACATTATGTGCAACAGGTCATTATTTGATAACGCCTTATGAGTATCGAGGATCAGATCTGGGAGCTTGTGGCTAAAAAGCTCGCCAAAGAAGCCTCAAAAGAAGAATTGCGGCAGCTTGATACCCTTCTTTGGGAAAATCCGAAGTTTTATCACATACTGAAACTGATGTTTGAATGGGAAGAAGGAGGCGGGGTTTTAAATGAAACGGAGGATGAAGAGAATTACCGGCTATTTGCAAATGTAATGACAAACATAAAAGATGCAGGACCCGAAATAGACGCTAAACCGGATATCACTAAACTACAATATAAAATAGAACAGGCCGAGGCTTTAAATTATAGACAGACGGGGAAAAGCAACCTGGCCGCCTTTTTAAATAAGCAAATAACCCTGATGCATGGTTATTTAAAAATAGTTTGGCGCAACCTGTTAAGAAACAAAGCCCACACGCATTTATAAAACATCTCCTGGTCCTGCTTTGAGTGTGGGAGAGTACAATTGTTGCAGGTAAACCATTAGCTGTGATTTTTTTTAGGAACATGATCAATACGTTCTTCGGATAAGATGTCATTTGCCCGTTTTACGGCATTTTCAAAAGTATTCCTGACGTTTCCTTTTCCGATTTGAAATAATAACCGCGCTTTTTTTAATTCGCCGATAACCTGGATACTGTTCACTTCGGCCAGGATCAGTTTGGTCCCTTTCTTTTTTATTTCTTTATTTACGTCCCTTAATACCCTGATGCCTGTAGCATCAATAACCGGTACATTCCTCATCCTGATGATCAATACCCTGGCCGGCTTTTCCAATACATTCATCGCATCCTTAAATTTCTAGGCGGCGCCGAAAAACAAAGGGCCATTGATCTCAAAAACATCAACCCCTTTGGGAAGATCTTCCGGGTTAAACATCTCATCGGCATGATGCTCCGGAAATACGGCCTGCTGCACGGAACTTATTTGCATCATTTTTCGCATAAATAGGAACGCAGCCAGGATCATCCCTATTTCAATGGCTACCGTCAGGTCTACCAATACGGTAAGGGTAAAGGTGGTTATTAAAACAGCGGCATCGCTTTTTGACCCTTTAAATACATCGATAAAATTTTCAAGCTCACTCATGTTCCAGGCTACCACTATCAGGATCCCCGCCAATGTTGCCATTGGGATCAGCGCGGCCCATTTGCCAACAAACAGCATAATGATTAGTAGGGTAACCGCATGGATGATCCCTGCAACCGGAGTTCGACCGCCATTTTTTATATTCGTAGCCGTTCTGGCAATTGCCCCGGTAGCAGGAATGCCACCGAAAAGAGACGAACAGATATTGGCAAATCCCTGGGCAATCAGTTCGGTATTGGAGCGGTGGTTCCCGCCTATCATACCATCTGCTACCACTGCGGATAACAAAGATTCAATACTACCAAGCAGCGCAATGGTAAAGGCTGGCCTGATGAGTTGTTGTAAAGTGGCAAAGTTTACTCCCGGAATTACAGGGCGGGGCAGGGAAGAGGGGATGGCTCCAAAACGACTGCCGATAGTTTCAACCGGGAGATGGAAAAACCAAACGGCAAGCGTTGTAATGATAATAGCGATAAGAGAACCCGGAACCTTGTGCGTGATTTTTGGCCATAGAAAAACCATCAGTAAAGTAAAGATCCCGATAGCCAGGGCATAAATATTTACTGATGACAGGTGCTGGCCATAAGCCAGCCATTTACTGATAAAATCGGCGGGGACATTTCCCATTTTCAGGCCCAAAAAATCCTTCACTTCTGATGAAAAGATGATTGCTGCAATTCCGGTGGTAAAGCCAATAATTAAGGGGTAGGGAATATACTTGATGGCACTCCCTAATTTGGTTAAACCCATTATGATCAGCAATATACCGGCAATAAATGTGGCGATGATCAAGCCATTAATGCCAAATTGCTGTACAATTCCATAAACAACCACAATAAATGCCCCGGTTGGCCCGCCTATCTGTACGCGGCTGCCTCCTAAAACCGATATGATAAGGCCAGCGATAATGGCCGTAAAAATGCCTTTTTCAGGAGAAACGCCCGAGGCAATAGCAAACGCAATAGCCAGCGGGAGGGCTACAATTCCAACAATAACTCCGGCAATCACATCTTTAATAAACTGATCCCTGGTGTAATTTTTTAAAGTGTCTATTAACTTCGGTTTAAACATGATTTACTTTTTAACAGATCATAATCCCTATAGCAGGGCATGAAACCACCCCGCCTTATTCTTTTATCCACATTTTCAATACTGTGCTATAAGAATTATTGACCACCCGATAACCTGGAGGAACCTGTGTGTACGAGGCATGAAAGGTTACCAGCCTTGTTTCAGGAGGTTTTTCATCCAGCATTTTGTAAACAAAGCGACTATACAATTCATATAATTCAAAAGAGGTTTTTACCGCGTAATCTATGCGGCTATCCGGCTCAATGTTTTCATAAAAGGAGTTATAGAAATAAAAATGATCGTAGTCATCAAAGTTCAGCTCGGTCAGGTTCCCATGAATAAAATTCACGTTTGGCAAGTCAATTTCTTCCCTGGCTATTTCTGCAAAAGTGAATAACTCGCTCCGTTGCTCTATTCCATAAAATGAGGTTTCCGGATGAAAAAATCCAGCAGTGATGCAGAACTTCCCTACGCCGCTCCCAATGTCAAGCACCCTGGCGTTAGGCAAAGCCAGAAAAGCAGCAGCTTTTTTGGCAATATCAACAGGTGTCCAATGCATAGGAGACAAGTCACGGATATGTTCGGGGTACAGGTCATCAAAAGCGGTGTCATGACGGAAGAGAGAAGGATTTAAAATCTCATTAAGCATTCTTTTATTTTTTCTAAGGGTTTTAAAATTTTCAAATGAGTTATATAGAAGCCTGAATATTTCCATTTGGTTATACTTTGATCCACATTTTAAGTAAGGTATTATGGGAGGCATCCGCCAGCCTGTAATCAGGCGGGATCTCCTGTTCTAGGCTGTGATAAGTAACCAGGCGGGTTCCCGGAGGCTTTTCGTTAAGGGCCGTAAAGAGATATTGTGTATAATAGGTATAAAGGTTTGCCGATAATTCAATGGTGTCATCAATCTGGTTTATCCCATCAATGTTTTCATAAAAGGAATTATAAAAGTAGAAATGATCAAATTCCTTGAAATTAACCTGGGTTACGTTAGCGTGAATAAAATTTGCGTTTGTTAGCTGTGTATACTCTTTAGCATCTTGTGCCAGGTGAATCAGATCAAGCCTTTGTTCAACCCCGTAGAAATATGTTTCCGGAAAATAATATGCCCCGGTGAGACAAAATTTACCAATCCCGCTGCCTATATCAAGCACCCGGGCGCCCGGCTCCATTAAAAATTCAGCCGCTTTGCGGGCAATAGTTAAGGGTGTCCAGTGTTTGAGTGACAACAGCTGAAAATGCTCCGGGTACATCCAATCAAATGCGGCATCATTTACAAACAGGGACGAGTTTAAATTATCTTTTTTTAGTTTTATAACAGCGCCTTCCTGTTGGTCTCCCGGATGAGGCGGAAAATAAGAAAATGGATAAACCTTCATTACCTGCAAATTTATATACTGCAGGAAGCTGATTTGCCGTAAGAGATCAGCGCAGAAGCTGATATTTATCAGTTTTTAAAATGCGTACCTTTATAGAATGAGTTTGTCAGGAATTTTTCCAATCGACAGGTGGAATTTTACCACGCAATCAATACTTAATACGCTTTCGGAGGAAGAATATGCGGAGCTGGTTGCCAATCAAAGCGACCAGAAATATTTGAAAGGCGATGTTATTTTCAGGGAAGGCTCCGTTCCAGCCGGTATTTTTTTAATAAGACGCGGTAAAGTAAAAAAGTATAAGGTTGACAACCTTGCGAAAGAGCAGATCATTTACGTAGCTAACCACGGAGAACTAATCGGTTACCATGCGGTTTTATCAGAAGAGCGATACCCTGACTCAGCAGCAGCCATAGAGGACAGCTTAATAAGCTTTATACCAAAAGAAGATTTTATAAGCATTTTACACCGCTCGCCAGCTTTTACCCAACGACTCTTAAAAGCTTTAAGCCATGAATTTACGGTATTGGCCAATACAATTTCTGTAATTGCCCAACGTACCGCGCCCGAACGGCTCGCTATCGCTTTAATCGTACTCCGGGAAAAATATAAGGATGAGGAATCAGGTGAAAAAGACATCGTATTAAATGTCTCCAGGATGGACCTTGCCGGTATGGCGGGAATTGCACAGGAAAATGTGATCCGCCTGTTGAAAGAGTTTAAAGCGGAGGGGATCCTGGAATCAGATGGCCGGAAGATCCGGATCATGGATATTAAGCGGCTGATAAAAAAATCAAATTACAGGTAAAGGCCTGTTAGGGGAAACATTCGCTTTTCCTCTCTTTGCTCAGCGAAGTCGGGGTGAGTCGACACGGCAATGAATTAGCGGCAATGCATTGGCGTTAATATCGCGTGCAGAGTTTACTCACCCGGTCGACGCTTCGCTGGACCTGCCCTCTCTTCCGCAAGCGGTAAAGAGGGCTAAAAAAGCACTTTTATTTCTTCTTACCTCTTTCCGCCGAAGGCGAAGAGAGGTCGACGAGCGAAGCAATGTCGGGTGAGTCAACTCTGCGCAATATGTTTACATAAAGCAGTGACATTGATGTATTTGCGTTAATATCGCCCGCAGAGTTTACTCATCCGGTCGGTTCCGTTGGCTAGCCAGCGGATGGATCTTCTGTCTCTTCTCTGTGTGCTGATGTTTGCAACAATCATGATACACGCAACGAGGGAAGAAAATTTTCTTAATAAAGAATTCAGCAGTTTAAAGGTTAAAAAGTGTTAAACCAACACAATTTCATTTCAACTACAGATTTGGGCTTTACTATTGTAACTAATAACTTACAATACTTAAAGATTTATACTAAGTCTGGCTTATCGATACAAATCCGGCTTTCATCCATACTTATACTTTGTAAATAACAGGGGGGAATATATTTGGTAACACTAATGGAATATTAAGTTATGGATAGAAAAGAATTTCTTTCGGCAATTGGGGTAAGTGCCGCAGCATTTACAGTGATGAACTGCCTGGCGTGCTCAAAAAGTTCCGATGGTTCTTCGTCAGGCAATTCGGTAAGCGGCCCAACAGGTGTCGATTTTACGCTTGATCTTACCGCTTCAGCAAATGCTGCTTTACTTACAAATGGTGGCTACATGGCTACAAGCGGTGTAATAGTAGCCAAAACAACCGCCGGCGCTTATATAGCGGTTCAGCAATCATGCACGCATGAAAGTTATCCATTAATATATCAGGGATCAAGCCAGCAATTTTACTGCAATAATCATGGCTCGGCATTTACAGAAGCCGGTGTGGTTAAAAACTCTCCGGCAAACCGCAACCTTACCGTTTATCATACCACATTAACTAACAACTCGTTAAGAGTATATTCATAAATAATAATTGTATTATGAAACTATTGATCATGCTTTTTATAACCGGTTTGTTTTCGTCAGTTACCTGGTTAGGCAATTTTAAAGAAGCAACGGCAGAGGCAGCTAAAACACATAAGTACATCCTGGTGAACTTTTCAGGATCAGATTGGTGTGGCCCCTGCATAAGAGAACGTAAGGAAATACTTGAAACTGCAACATTTGAAAACTTTGCATCAGATCATTTAGTACTGGTTAGGGCTGATTTTCCACGTCAAAAAAGAAACCTTTTAAGCAAGGAGCAAACCAAACTTAATGAACAACTGGCCGATAAATATAACCCGGATGGTAAATTCCCTTATACCTTATTGATAGATGAACACGGTAAGGTGCTAAAAGACTGGGATGGTTTCCCAAATGAATCGCCTGAGAAATTTGTTGCACAGATAAATGAAATTACAAACGCCGCAAACTGATCCAATGTTAGGCATTACTACTGTTCATAAGCGCGTATTGCGCCTAATGGGCAACCGTTTTGAAATAAGTTTAGTTGGCGATGACGAATACCTGGCAAATAAGCATATAGATGCTGCCGTAGCCGAAATAAGCAGGATAGAAAAGCTACTGACGACATTTAGCGATGACAGCCAAACCAACGAAATAAACCGTAATGCAGGTATAAAACCTGTAAAGGTTGATCTGGAAGTTTTTGACCTGGTTGAGCGGTCATTAAAAATATCAGGCTTAACCCAGGGTGCGTTTGATATTAGTTATGGCTCAATTGATAAAAGCTTGTGGAATTTTGATCTGAACATGACCTCGCTGCCTGATCCGGAAGTTGCGCGTAACTCGGTGAGGCTTATTAATTATAACAACGTAATACTTGATGAAGCCAACTGCACTATATTTTTAAAAGAGGAGGGGATGCGGATTGGTTTTGGCGGCATAGGTAAAGGTTATGCGGCGGATAAAGCCAAATATCTTTTACAGGAACTGGGTGTAAAAAGCGGGATTGTGAATGCGGCGGGTGATTTAATTACCTGGGGCACCCAGCCAAACGGCAAGCCATGGACAATTGCCATTGCCGATCCTGACCAAAGCATGCGGCCTTTCAGCACGCTTAATATCAGTAATAATGCTATTGCCACATCCGGCAATTATGAAAAATTTGTGGTGATAAACGGTAAAAAATATTCACACACCATCGATCCAAAAACGGGACTGCCTGTTACCGGGATAAAAAGCGTGAGCATTATAAGCCCAAGCGCTGAACTGGCTGACGCTATGGCTACACCGGTCATGGTAATGGGGGTAAGGGTTGGGCTCGATCTTATCAACCAACTAAAACAAATAGCCTGTATAATAATTGATGACAACAATAAAATTCACTGTTCAAATAATATAAATATTAAAAATTAATCTGATGCGAAAAATACCCCTTTTAATATTGTCAATAGCAATCATTGCATGCAGCACGTCATCATGCAGTTCAGTAAAAGCTTACCAGAAAAATCGGATAAACGATTCGGAAATGGAGCTTTCTGCTCGTAAATCACAAAAATTTGAGCAAAGCTTTCAATTATACCGCGAAGGTGGTTCAGGAGCTAATGGTGGTAAGAGCGGCGGTGGCTGCGGTTGTAATTAATATTAAAGACTTGCTGTAAATGAGAAAAATATACCTGGGCGTACTGGCCCTTTACCTTGGCATCCTGTCGTCGCATGCGCAAATAAAACAACCTGTTAAGGATAGCACTAATTACGAGGCGCGCAAGTTAAAGGTTGATGAAGTGAATTTTGTATCGTCTTATTATCATCAAAATGGCAACAACTCGGCTGTAACTGGTGGGATTGGCACTGAAAACCTGACTGATTTTGCCAATACGCTGGATATACAGCTTTCAAAGCTTACCGGTAAAGGGCATAAAAACACGTATACATTTGAATTGGGCATTGATCATTATACATCTGCTTCGTCTGATAAGATCGATCCTTACAGTATCTCATCAGCTTCAAGGCAGGATACAAGGATCTATCCATCATTAAACTGGACAAACTCGAATGAAAAAACAGGGAATGCTTTTGGGTTCACTGCATCAATTTCGCATGAGTTTGATTACCAGTCGAAGGGTTTGGGATTTAATTTGACCAGGGTTTCAAAAGATAAAAACACGCAGTTTGATTTTAAGCTGCAGGCCTTTTTAGATACCTGGAAAGTAATATTACCTGTTGAATTGCGACCGCCGGGCTATGGCTCCGGCTCTAACAAAGATGATAGAACTCCTGTACCTACTAAACCACGAAACTCATTTAGCACCTCGTTTTCACTATCGCAAGTATTAACTACGCGGCTGCAGGCATTGTTTGTTATAGAACCATCATACCAAAAAGGGCTGCTGGCTACTAAATACCAACGTGACTATTTTACAGATGGCTCAGAAAGAGTTGAGAACCTACCCGACGGACGGTATAAATTGCCCATTGCCGTGCGTTTCAATTATTTTATTGATGATCATTTTATCGTTCGTACTTTCTACAGGTATTATATGGATAACTGGGGCATCAGGGCGCATACGGCAGAGATTGAGGTGCCTGTAAAGTTTTCGCCATTTATGTCTGTAAGCCCTTTTTACAGGTATAACAGCCAGGTTGGTACCCGTTATTTTACCCCTTACGGGCAGCATAATCCTACTGATGTTTATTATACCAGCGACTATGATTTGTCAACTTTGCACAGTAATTTTATAGGAGCTAACTTGCGCCTTTCTCCGCCTAATGGGGTATTTGGCTGGCAGCACTTAAATACGCTTGAGTTAAGGTACGGGCATTATATGCGTTCAACCGGGTTAAATTCAGATATTTTAACGCTGGCTTTAAAGTTTAAGTAAAGCTAAAACTGTATAATAAAATGCAGGTTTAAGTATTAATATAAAACAGTTTAATTTATGCATCATGAACACCATGTAAACAGCTCAGAAACAATAAGAGACATTGTTATAGGGATGTCTGATGGGTTAACAGTTCCTTTTGCATTGGCAGCAGGATTGAGCGGCGCCGTAAGTTCGTCAACCCTTGTTGTAACGGCAGGCATTGCTGAAATAGTTGCCGGATCAATTGCTATGGGGCTTGGCGGATTTTTAGCCGGCAGAACCGAGTCAGATCATTATAACTCCGAACTGCAACGCGAATACGATGAGGTAAAGCGCGTGCCTGAGCAGGAAAAAGCAGAAGTTAAAGAAGTTTTTGCCGGCTTTGGGCTATCAGCATCACTGCAACAGCAAATTGCAGATGAAATGGCGAAAGATGAAGATAAATGGGTTGATTTTATGATGCGATATGAGCTCGGTTTAGAAAAACCTCATCCAAACAGGGCTACAAAAAGCGCTGTTACAATTGGTGTTTCCTATATAGTAGGCGGTATAATTCCTTTATCGCCATACTTTATTGTTAGCAACTCACAGGTAGCGCTTTATTACTCGTGCGCTGTAACCTTAATTTGCCTGTTTGTTTTTGGCTATTTTAAAAGCAAGTTTACAGGACAACCGGCATTAGTTGGCGCCTTAAAAGTTGTTTTTATAGGGGCCTTAGCTGCCGGTGCAGCTTTTGGCATATCAAAATTAATAAACATCAAATAGTAATTAGATTGTCTTTCCATATTGACTAAGAGGGAACGGCCCAGGGTAAACGCATTAAAAGGAGGCTCCAATGGAGCCCAAACAGGAATATAGCGATTTTCTATAAACAGGATACTCCTCCGGAGTGAAAAACCAGCATTAAATCATTTGACAGCTCCGGAGGAGCAGCCTGTTTATAGACATTTTTGCTAAGCTAGCAAGGAGGCTGTCTCAAAAGTAAAATTATAAGATACCGAACAAAATTAAATTTGGGACAATAAAAAACTCCATGCTGCTCTGTGTCTTCTTTGCGTACTTTGCGGTTAATTTTTTACCGCGGAGATAACAAAGAAGGCACGGAGATCACAGAGACCAAATATTATTTTGAGAGTTTTTTAGATTTAAGTCTTTTGAGAC
>JAQBOS010000014.1 GCA_028287925.1 Mucilaginibacter sp.
GGCAGTAAAGCCTTTAGTGATGGTCCATGCACGTACTTCCTGTACACCTGCAGTAAAATAAGTGGCCAGGTTTAACAATTTATAGGCTGCTTTGATCAGTTTATTTACGCCTGATTCTGTCAGCCCCAAATCATCAAGGAACATCTGGCGTTCCTCATAGGTTTCCATCTCGGATATTTCCGATTCTATTTGTGCCGATATGATCAGCACTTCGGCGTTTTCTTCTTTTACTGCTGCTTTTACTCTTTCAACATAAGCATTGCCGGTGTTAACCGATGCCTCGTCAACATTACAAACGTACATTACCGGTTTGGCGGTTAATAGCCAGATATCGGCAATATATTCCTGGTCTTCTTCAGCAATCGGAGCTGTGCGGGCTGATTTACCTGCCAGTAAATGATTTTTATAAACTGTTAATACATCAAAAGCTTTTTTGGCTTCCTTATCACCGCCGGTTTTTGCCGCCTTTTCAACCTTCTGGATCTTCTTTTCTATCGAATCCAGATCTTTAAGCTGTAGCTCAGTATCAATGATCTCTTTGTCGCGGATAGGGTCAACAGAACCATCCACGTGGATCACATTATCATTATCAAAACAACGCAGAACGTGTATAATAGCATTGGTTGAACGGATGTTGGCTAAAAACTGGTTGCCCAGGCCTTCGCCTTTGCTGGCGCCTTTAACAAGGCCTGCTATATCCACAATTTCAATAACATTCGGGACAACATTTTTGGGGTTAACAATTTCTGTAAGCTTGGTTAAGCGCTCATCAGGAACGGTTATTACACCCACATTTGGCTCGATGGTGCAAAACGGAAAGTTTGCTGCCTGCGCCTTGGCATTTGATAAGCAATTAAAAAGTGTTGATTTACCCACATTCGGCAAACCTACTATACCACATTGAAGTCCCATTTTTTATAAATTAGTTCATGGTTCATGGTTGATAGTTCATAGAAGCTGCCATGAACCATGAACTATCAACTATGAACTACTCCCAAAAAGCTGCAAAGATAACAGAAAAAATTGCCCGCGATTTGAAAAAATAAACGACTTTTGCGACAATACAAAAAGCAGGTAAATTTAAATATGTAAAAGGAGGTTTTTTTATGGAAGAAATGGTTGAGCAGATAAGCGTATTACTGGAAAACGGGGATAATACCCAATTACAGGAATATTTGAACAACTTAAATATATCAGAAGTTGAAGAGCTGATTGACGAGCTTCCTAAACATGGCCCCTTGTTTATTGAAACATTATCACTTAACCGCGCTGTGAATGTATTCCGCATCCTGGATTTTCCGACACAGGAGCGCATTATAAAAAAGATTTCGGGGCAAAGGGTTGCCGGGCTGATAAATGAGCTGCCTCCGGATGACCGTACTGCACTTTTTAGTGAGCTGCACGGCGATGCGGTACAAAAACTGATCCAGCATCTTTCACCGGGCGACAGGAAAGAAGCACTGCAATTACTTGGTTATGAAGAGGACAGCATAGGCCGCTTAATGACGCCCGATTATATTGCCGTGAAAAAAAGCTGGGACGTTAAGCGGGTGCTGAAGCACATTCGCGAATACGGTAAAAACTCGGAGACCATTGATGTAATATATGTACTTGGTGATAAAGGAGTTTTACTGGATGATATCCGGATAAGGGAAATTTTATTGGTTGATCCGGATACTAAAATAAGCCAGTTAATGGATGGACGGCTTATCGCGCTTAAAGCTACTGATCCGCAGCAGGAGGCCATTAATATCTTTAGAATGAACAACAGGGTAGCTTTGCCGGTAACGGATGATGCCAACGTGTTGTTAGGCATAGTTACGGTTGATGATATTTTGTGGATAGCTAATGAAGAATACACCGAGGATATCCAAAAGATAGGTGGTACCGAAGCTTTGGATGAGCCATATCTTGATATAAACTTATTTAAGCTGGTAAAAAAGCGGGTAGGCTGGCTTATCGTTTTGTTTTTGGGCGAAATGCTTACCGCCACAGCTATGGGGTATTTTGGTGAAGAGATAGGGGTAGTGGTAGCGCTGGCATTCTTCTTACCGCTAATTATATCAAGCGGTGGCAATAGTGGTTCACAGGCGTCAACACTAATTATACAGGCTATGGCCCTGGGCGAGGTAACGGTTGCCGACTGGTGGCGGGTTATGCGCCGGGAATTGCTTTCAGGATTAATGCTGGGTGTAATTTTGGGGGTGATTGGCTTTTTCAGGATAACTATATGGAGTGGGTTCAGTACTGTTTACGGCCCGCATTGGCTGCTTATAGCATTTACCGTTGGTTTTGCGTTAATTGGCGTTGTGCTTTGGGGGTCATTAGCAGGCTCTATGCTGCCCCTGGTATTAAAAAAACTTGGCGCCGACCCTGCAACATCTTCAGCGCCGTTTGTAGCTACACTGGTTGACGTAACCGGCTTGATAATTTATTTCAGCATTGCATCAATCATTATGCATGATATTCTTCATCCTGCCGCAGCGGCACATCATGCTGCTTTAATACATAATCTTATACCCAGAGCGGCTGGCTTTAGCATTTAGGTAAAATAGGCTACAACAAATTTTTGGCCAAACAAAAAACCCCTGCTGGTTAGGCAAGGGTTAATATTAGTTTAGTTAGTTTAGTTTGTTCAATTAAATCTCAAAAGAAAAATCCTCATCGGCAGTTTTAGCAACTTCCTGGGTTTCGCTATACTCATAACGTTTTTCAACTACTTCCTGGTTTGCTTTTATGTACTCAATAGTATCTTTTAAGCCATCAGCAAATTTTTCGAAATCTTCTTTATAAAGAAAGATCTTATGCTTAATAAAGACGCCATCTTCCAAACGCTTTTTGCTTTCGGTAATAGTAACATAATAATCGTTTGAACGGGTTGCCTTTACATCAAAAAAATAAGTTCTCTTCCCTGCTCTTACCTTCTTTGAATAAACCTCTTCACGCTCTCTGTTTTCAAAATCTCCCATAATATATTTATCGTAACTAGTTTTGGTTGGCATAAATATAAATAATTTTTCAAAGTACAAGTATTTATTCTAACAATAATGAACTTTTGTTGTAATTATTCTATTTTTTGGTCCCTTTTACACATTTTCTTCCTCTTCCAGCAGCTGCTTTTCGTATAATTCGAAATAAACGCCTTTTTGCTGCATCAGGTAGGCATGGGTTCCCTGTTCAATAATTTCACCATTATCCATCACCAAAATTTTGTCGGCATTTTTTATAGTCGAGATCCGGTGAGCAATAATTATACTGGTTTTGCCCTGCATATTACGCCCCAGGTTATTTAATATTTCTTCCTCGGTACGGGTATCAACAGCCGACAGGCAATCATCAAAAATCAGGATCTGCGGATGCTTAACTATTGCCCTTGCTATTGATACGCGTTGTTTTTGCCCGCCTGAAAGTGTTATACCTCTTTCGCCTATCAAGGTTTCAAAACCTTGCTCAAGTTCCATAATATTTGTATAAACGGCCGCATCTTTTGCGGCTTGCGATACTTTATGCATATCTAAAACGTCGGCACTGAAAGCAATATTGTTGGCTATCGTATCCGAAAACAGGAAGACCTCCTGCGGTACAAAGCCAATTTGCGACCGGTAACCTTCCAGGTTGAGCTTATTTATGGCTACCTGGTCAACCAGGATCTCGCCGCCGGTAGTATCATACATCCGCATAATTAAATTGGCGATTGTTGATTTTCCCGAACCTGTGCGACCAATAACGGCAATCATTTCGCCGGGATTGGCCGTAAATGACACATTTTTTAGCGCCTGGATGCCGGTATCAGGATAAATGAAGGATACATTATTAAATTCAATATGGCCGTTTACAGGCATTTTTTCAACATTTGGCGATATGATCTCCGGCTGTTGCTGTAAAAATTCATTGATCCGTTTTTGGGACGCCGCCGCCCGCTGAATAAGGGAGGTAACCCAGCCCAGTGATATAACCGGGAAAGTGAGCATATTAAGGTACACTATAAACTCGGCAATATTACCTGACGTAATGTTACCCTTCATTACTTCAACGCCCCCTATGTACATGGTTATAACGTTACTTAAGCCAACCAGCAGCAACATTAACGGATAAAACATAGCCTGTACCTTAACAAGCTCCATGGAGTGTGTTTTATAATTTTCACTCTCAGCAGCAAACTTGCCTGTTACATGCCCCTCGCGCACGTATGATTTGATAACCCTGATCCCTGAAAAATTTTCCTGCACAAAGCTTGAAAGCGCCGATAATCGCTGCTGGATCTTTTCGCTCCTAAAGTTGATGGTATTATTTACGTAGTATATTATTATGGCTAAGATGGGTAGAGGCAATACGGAAAATATGGCAAGCCTTACATTTACGGTAAGCATAACGTAAATAACCATTATAAAAAGCACCACCGTATTTATAGTATACATAATACCCGGCCCAAGGTACATACGCACCCGGCTAACATCTTCGGTTACCCTGTTCATCAGGTCGCCGGTATTATGGCGGCGATAAAAAGCGAGGGATAGTTTTTGATAATGATGATAGATCTCATTCTTCAAATCATATTCAATATGCCGCGACATCAGGATAATGGTTTGCCTCATAAAAAACAGGAACAAGCCACGCAACAAGGCTAGTACCAGTACCAGGATCCCAAATAAAAGCAGGCTCGAGCCAAAGATCTGGTAAATAACATCCTGCCTGTTAAAGCCGGAGAAAAGACGGTAAAGGGTTATGTTTTCGGTAACCAGGTCAAACGCTACCCTGATAACCTGAGCCGGCAACACCCCAAAAATATTGGAAATTATAACAAACAAAACTCCGGGGATAAGCCGCCAGCGGTATTTATAGAAAAATTTATTGAGGTATGCGAGATCCTTCATGATACTTCACAAAAGTAATATTTTAGTTCGGAAGTTGATGTGAACGATGTATGGCCATTTATTCAGCCCACAGTCAAAAAAGCAAGCACAATGCGCTAACCGATAGCTAAATAACAACCTTGTTACCTTCTTTGAATTTAATAATGAGTAAATTGAATTTTCTTATTTATCCAGATGAACCTGAGGAAGCTAATTAAGGTAATGTTTATTGCAGGCAGCGTCACTACGCTGGGTTTTTCTCAAATTGACGACGATCCCATCCAGAAGATTGCCAGGCAACTGGACAATTGGATCTCCGGCCATCCGCAGGAGAAAGTTTATTTGCAAACAGATAAGTCGTGTTATTTCAATGGCGATCAGATTTGGTTTAAGGCCTCTGTGGTAGTTGGCAGCCAGCACCTGCTGTCGGCAATCAGTGGTGTATTGAATGTAGATTTGATTGATGAAAATAACTCTATTGTACAAAGTGTGAGGCTGCCTGTTATCAAAGGGGCGAGCTGGGGCGATTTTAGCCTTGCTGATTCGCTGAAAGAGGGAAACTACCGCATAAGAGCCTATACTACCTGGATGCGTAATGCGGATGATAATTATTTTTTCAACAAAAACATAACCATTCTTAATTCCATAACCAATAACCTAATTACAAAAACGGAATATACCTACAACAAAAAAAAAGATAGAGAAAGTGTAAATGTTAATATCAATTACAGTAGCCTTGATGGAAAGCTTTATGCAGGCAAGCCGGTAAGTTATGAGGTTATGCTGGGCGCAAAAAACATAACAAAAGGCAAAGGTATTACGGATGACAATGGAAATCTGCACTTTAGTTTTATTAATCCCTCAAAAGAACCTTTTACCCGTGGAAGGATAATTACTAACATAAATTTTGGTAAGCAAATTGTAACAAGGCAAATACTTATAAAGGCTATATCAAGCAAGGCGGATATACAGTTTTTTCCGGAAGGGGGTGCCCTTATAAACGGAGCCGATTCAAAAATAGCTTTTAAGGCAGTAGGAGCGGATGGACTTGGTACAAGTGTTAAAGGTGTGGTTATTGATGACCAGAACAAACAAGTTGCCGCATTTAACAGCACGCATCTGGGCATGGGGGTATTCAATTTTACTCCGGTAAATGGCAGAAACTATAAAGCAAACCTTATTTATGCCGATGGCTCTGCAAATACCGTAAGCCTGCCCGCTGCCGCAAATACCGGTTATACCATGAGTATAGATAATTCAAATGCACAATATATCACCATAAAAATTGTACCTGCCTCTTTTATTAATGCAGGTACCCCAGCCAGTGTGGTAAATTTGGTAGCACAAGCAGAAGGGGTGATTTATTATGCCGGCAAAAGTGGTACTGCAAGCAGCTCTTTCAAAGTTACTATCCCAAAAAGTAAGTTTCCATCGGGAATAGTTCAGTTCACTTTATTCTCATCAACTGGCGAACCAATGAACGAGCGTTTGGTATTTATTGAAAATCACGATGAATTAAGGGTTGATGTAAGTACACCCAAACTAGCTTATTCGCCGCGCGAAAAAGTGAAAATTGAACTTAAGGCCAATAATAAGGACGGTAAACCTGTAACCGGCATTTTTTCAATAGCAGTTACTTATGACACAAAGGTGCCGGTTGATGAAGCATCAGAAAGTACTATATTCTCTAACCTGCTGCTAACTTCCGATTTAAAAGGATACATCGAAAAGCCAAATTACTATTTTACAGCATCAGATGAAAAAACAGCGGCCGACCTGGATGTATTGATGCTTACGCAGGGTTTTCGGAGGTTTGAATGGAAACAGGTGCTAAATAAAAGCTATCCGCCGGTTATTTATCGGCCCGAAAAAACGCTGCAAATATCAGGGCATATAAAAACACCGGGTGGCAAGCTGGTGGTACATGGCAAGGTCTCGTTATTAAATACAAACGACGATTTATTTATGGTTGATACTGTAACAGACAATAACGGAAAATTTGTCTTCTGTAATTTAATTTTTAAGGATAGCATAACACTTGCCATACAAGCCCGCACAGCTAATGGCGGTAAAGATGTAAAGATAGAATTGGATACAATTGCCCCGCCGCTTTTAGGAACAAATAAAGATGCTCCTGATATGCAAGTGAATATATATGACGGTCTTGTACCCTTATTGCAGAACAGGAAGAACTATTATGATAACCAGCTTAACTATGGAAACCCAAATCATGCTATACCATTAAAGGAGGTAGTGATAAGGGAGAGAAAAGAGCCTCCTGCAATGTTAAAACATTCAGATAACCTTAACGGTCCCGGGAATGCAGATGCTGTTATACTTGCCAGCGATATTTATAAAATGGCATGCCGTAGCCTTGCAGACTGTTTACGTTTGAATATTAAAATTCCCACCGACCTTAAATGGGTATTGGTAATAATTGATGGGGTCTCCATGGACGAAACACCCGGGAAGAATTTTTTAAACGCTTTAAATGTAAATGATATTGAAAGTATTGAATATCTGCATGCAGCCAGCCTGACCGCTATTTACGGAGCACGGGGAGGAAAGGGGGTTTTAATAATAACAACCAAACGGGGGGATTCGGGCCGTAGCCTCCGGCAATCAGCGCCGGGTATAATAACTTACATACCCAAGGGCTATATCAAGGTGCATGAATTTTATTCGCCGCGATATGATGATCCAAAAACGAATGCGAAAATCCCTGATCTTAGAAGCACCATTTACTGGAAACCCAACGTTATTACCAATAATGAAGGCAAAGCCTCAGTTGAATATTTTAATGCGGATACTAAAGGAACTTATCGCGTAGTGATTGAAGGTATTGATAGCGATGGCAACCTGGGCAGGCAGATATACCAATACATAGTGAAATAGAG
>JAQBOS010000022.1 GCA_028287925.1 Mucilaginibacter sp.
AACGAACCCTTATTAACGAAGGTCTTTGTGTTTCGGCTTTAGCGTTTCTTAAGGCTAATTGTAAGCCATTCACATCATTAGCATCATCAACAGACTGTACATGCCAGCCATAAGCCCTGAAACGCGCACTTACATCTTCGTTAAAGGTAATATCTGTACTACCCTCAATCGAGATATGGTTATCATCATACAAATAGATCAGGTTGCCAAGCTCTAAATGTCCGGCTAATGAAGCTGCCTCAGAAGTTACGCCTTCCATCATGTCCCCATCGCTGCAAATAACATAGATCCTGTAGTTGAACAGATCAAAGCCAGGCTTGTTATAACGTGCTGCCAAATGTTTTTGACCAATAGCAAAGCCAACACCGTTAGCAAAACCCTGGCCCAGCGGACCAGTTGTTACCTCAATACCCGGGCATAAGCCATATTCTGGGTGCCCCGCAGTTTTGCTGTTCATCTGGCGGAAGTTCTTTATATCATCAAGTGAAAGGTCATATCCTGTTAAATATAAATAAGCATACTGCAACATACAGGCGTGCCCGGCAGAAAGAATAAACCTGTCGCGATTTGCCCAATCCGTGCTTTTTGGGTTATAATTCATAGCCTTTGTCCACAGCACGTGTGCCATTGGCGAAAGTGCCATTGGTGTACCCGGATGGCCGGAGTTTGCTTTCTGTACCGCGTCGGCAGCTAATATTCTTGCCGTATTAATTCCCAGCGTTTCAATGTCCTTAGTATTTGCGCTCATTGTAGTGTAGTGTTTATTTCTTTTTAATTTTTATTGGTTTGATTGTTTCAGGTGCATTGGTATTTACCCACAACCTGGCGCCGCCCTTTATTCCATCCGCATTCGAAACAATTTTCATGTTCTTATCCAGTTTAAATGTGAGTTTATCGGAGTTGCCGCCTCCTATATATAAATAATCGTAATTGAATACGGTTTTTAAAACTTCAAAAACTTTTTGCATCCGCTTGTTCCACTTTTTCTCACCCTCTTTTTCAAGCGCGGCTTCACCAATATATTTATCGTACGATTTTACCTTGCCAACCGGCTGATGGGAAAATTCAAGGTGAGGCAATAAATTGCCATTCAGTAAAACAGCGGTGCCAAAGCCGGTACCCAGGGTAATTACCACCTCAAGCCCTTTGCCATCAACCACGCCCAAGCCCTGCATATCAGCATCATTAACCACCTGTGTTTCTGCTCCCAATACCTCTTTTAGTTTATTTGCAAGGTCAAAATCCTTCCAAAGCTCATTGCTAAGGTTTGGCGCGGTTTTAATTACACCATTTTTTACATACCCAGGAAACCCGACAGAGATCTTGTTATACTCCGGAAAATCCTTTACTAGTGTTTTTATGGAATTGATAACACTTTCGGGGCTTGCCGGAATTGGCGTTACCACCTTTTCGTATTTTTTTTGCAGTTCACCTTTTTCGTTCAGGATGGTTCCTTTAATGTGCGAGCCTCCAATATCAATGGAGAGTACTTTTAATTGCTGAGGGGTTGATTTCATTAAATTGGGTGGCAGAGATGTATAAATAAATGAACTATGATGTTTAGCGCTGTAAATATCAATAATTATATAATATAATGTATTAATTATACGCACAAATATCAAATTCAAATAAACAACATTAACCTTAAGCCATTGTTTTTTTTATGTCATGCTTTTGCGGTTTTGACAATGGGGTTGCAAAAAAAAGTTTATTAACAACAAAAAAGGGCCTTGTGAGCCCTTTTTTTTGAACCATGATTCGCTTGATTAGCGGATTATCTTGATTCTTATCAAACTTTTAATAAATCCTTTCATCTTTTAATCAAGCACATCATGGTTCAAATACCTTTCTGATCATAAATTATCAGCATATCAATTTTACGATCCTGCTTTTCAACGCCTAGGCCCATGTCTGTTAGTACCTGGATCAGGCTCGCCGGGTTTTCGGGCTGGAATGAAAAGTTAATATCAAATTTTTCGTTGTTGCCGGTTTCGTCAACTACGGGCAGCTTTCCTAACCCGTACGATTCCAGGTACTCTGCAAAATTAGCCATTGTCATATCCTGCTGATCTATTGCACCATGACTGGCGGAATAAGTTCTTTTACCCGATGTATTATGCGGGATCTTTTTAAACTTTTCCGGATCGGTAATTTTTAAAACCCAGGCGCTTTTGGTTTGCTGCTCAACCTGTGCCTGCAGATCAAATCTTTTGGCCAGCTCCTTTTTCAGGGTTGGCAATAAGTCTTCCTTTTTAGCCACAATAATGTCAAGGCAATAGGTTGGATATTTTTTTTCCTTCATGGTCTTATCTATCGTTCTCGAATAAGGGAAATTATTATTTGCTATCTGGTAAAGTGATGTGAGGCCTAAATTTAAACAGGTTAACCTGCGGCCGTTAAAAGTACTGTCCATTAACCATGTTGTGCTTAGTCCGGGAGCGCCTTTAATCTCAGGCAACATAGTAAACCTGCTTTTAACTGTATCTGCTGCAAAAAAGTACGTTTTTATGATCTCTTCATAATCCATCGTATTATCTTTTTTCTCCGCCAGGTGAACTTCCTGCTTATTTAAAAGGCTATCCATCACTTTTTCAGTTACCTGCTCCGGGCTGGTATTTGCAACCAGGCTGCCCTCTGCCGAAATAAGCACTGTATGTGGGATCAGCTGGTGCGGGAACAATTGGGTTATTGCCCTGCCGGTATCAACAGCAAACCAAAAATTTGAAGGCCGGTTAGTTATAAATTGCCCGGTGCGTTTAACTGTTTCATCTGTGACAGTAATAACCTGCAGCTTTCCTGCATATTTTTGTTGCAGCTTTTTTAAATGCGGCA
>JAQBOS010000078.1 GCA_028287925.1 Mucilaginibacter sp.
GATCCAGAGCGGCATTTATTGGGTGGAGGATTCGTATATCCCAACGTTGGGGATCCAAATTATTAAAGGGCGAAACTTTTACCCGCCATCGCCCGCCGATTCAATTTCAGTTATAGTTAATGAAGCCGCTGTGCGCGATCTTGGCTTTGGAAATACCGATCCGATAGGTAAAACCATCATCCGTTCAGGCCAGCGCCATTATACCATAGTTGGGGTAGTGAAAGATTTTCATTATACCTCTGCAAAACAAAAGATCGCGCCTTTAATGATGCTACCTTCGGTTAACAGTCCGGGTTCAATAATAGCAAGGATAAAAACTGCTGATGTGCAACCTTTATTAGCAGATATAAAGCGTCAGTGGGATTTATACAATCCCGGCACACCCTTTAGCTATTCTTTTTTGGATGAGCAATATCAATCGTTATACAATACCGAAGAACGTACAGGTAAGATATTTACATCATTTGCGGTTATAGCGGTTATAATAGCCAGTCTTGGCCTGTTTGGTTTGGCGGCGTTTATGATCCGCCAGCGGGTTAAAGAAATTGGGATCAGGAAGGTTTTGGGGGCAACAACAGGCAGCATCACAGTTATGCTATCAAAAGAGTTTTTAAAGCTGATAGTAATAGCATCGCTGATTGCGTTCCCGCTAACGTGGTACGCCATGAGCAAATGGCTGCAGGATTTCGCCTACCGGATAGATATTCAATGGTGGGTATTTGTACTGGCTGCAGGCATTGCTTTATTGGTAGCATCAGTTACAATAAGCTTTCAATCAATCAAGGCTGCACTGGCAAACCCGGTGAAGAGTCTTAGAAGTGAATAACGTCATTAGGCATTAGTCATTTGTTAATTGGACTAATGATACAATATGCACCAATGACCAATGACAGCAACGCGAATGACACAATGACAAATGATTAAAACATGATAAAAAACTATTTCAAAACCGCGTGGCGAAACCTGGTAAAAAACAAATTTTACTCTGTAATAAATATTGCGGGGCTAACCCTGGGCCTTGCTATAGGCATGCTTATTTTACTATGGGTACAGGACGAACTGAGTTTTGATTCTTTTCATACAAAAACAATATATATATATCGTGTTAATTCATTTTTAGGCAGCGGGAGCACCAAAAGAATTTGGGATAACGCGCAGGCCCCTGTAGCAACCTATGCTTTAAAAGAAATCCCGGGTGTTAAAAATGCTGTACGTATAACCCATGCCTACAATAGCGTTTTTGGTTATAAGGATAAGTTGTTAAAAGAAGAGAATGCAGCATATACCGATCCTTCGCTTTTTAGGATGTTTGATTTTAGATGGATAAAAGGAGATGCCAAAAATCCATTCCCTAATGATCAGTCTGTAATCATCACACAATCTACAGCGAAAAAGTATTTTGGGGAAGAAGACCCTATTGGGAAAGTGTTACAGCAGGATCATAAGGATAATTATACCGTAAGCGGTATAATTGCCGATTTTCCGGATAACTCAAGCATAAATTATGATATGCTGTTCTCAATGAACCTGGTAGCCAGGGAATATAACGGCAAGGGTTACTGGAAATCACTTGATAGCAACTGGGGTAATTTTGGGTATACTACTTTCTTTGAAATTCAACCCGGCACACCTATAAAGCATGTTGGGGAAAAACTGATCCGGATCCAGGCAAAAAACGCACCGTGGATAAAGGTAAATTTAAAGGAGAATGCCTATCAGTTACAACCACTTTCAACTATTCACCTGTACCAGGCAGATGGCACAGCATCAGGAATGCAAACAGTTAATATATTTTTAATTGTTGCTGTTTTAATATTGCTGATAGCCTGTATCAATTATGTGAACCTTTCTACTGCCCGGTCAATGATCCGTGCTAAGGAGGTAAGTATCCGTAAAATCGTAGGTGCTCAAAAAACACAACTGTTTGCACAGTTTATTATTGAAACGGTTCTGTTTTTTGGTATCGCGCTGGTATTTGCATTTGTCTTAATTACCCTGCTAATGCCATATTATAACCAGATCTCGGGAAAACACATGCATCTTAACCTGGCCGATCCCGCCGTATGGAAAATAGTTTCGGTTACTGTTATCGGTACATTGCTGGCATCATCTATCTATCCTTCTATATTGTTATCGTCTTTTGAACCATTAAAGGCATTAAAAGGGAAAATAACATTAGGCGTTGGTAATGTTACTTTCAGGAAGATCTTGGTTACCACCCAGTTTGTATTTTCAGTTACCCTGATAATTGTTACCCTGGTAATTGGCAGGCAATTAAAATATATCCGTGAAAAAGATCCTGGGTATGACCGTTCGCAGGTTTTCTCATTCCGGATGGGCGAAATGCAAAAACACCAGGATGTGGTTAAAGCAGAGTTAAGAAACCAACCCGGAGTTGAAGCCGTAACATCATCGGATAACAAACTGGTAAACAACAGGAATACTACTGCCGGGGTAGACTGGGATGGTAAAGACGTTAATTCGGGCTTTATTATTCACCACTTAGGGATAGATGAAAAATTCATCCCAACGATGAAAATTAAATTATTGGCCGGGACTAATTTTTCGGGTGTAAAATCTGACACGACTCATTTCATCTTAAATGAAACAGCAGTTAAATTAACCGGGATAAAAAACCCTATAGGTAAACGCCTGAAATTACAGGAAACAGAAGGTACCATTATAGGTATTGTTAAAGATTTTAATACAGCATCGTTAAAAGAAAGAATTGAACCTACTGTAATTTACTATGAGCCCAATGGTTATTTACTCTATGTAAAAACTACCGGAAGAAACGCTGCAAAAGCCATTGCAGCAGCTACCCGCTTATGGAACCAGTATAACCCCGGGTTTCCATTTGAGTATAGCTTTATGGATGAAGAATATGACAATTTGTATAAGACAGACCAACGAACCGGGATGTTATTTAACATCTTTTCTGCAATTGCAATCTTTATTTCATGCCTTGGCCTTTTAGGTTTAGCAACCTATACCGCACAGATCATGACGAAAGAGATTGGCATCCGTAAAGTGCTGGGTGCAAGTGTAAGCAGTATAGTGACGCTGGTTTCAAAAGATTTTTTAAAGCTGGTTTTGCTGTCAATAATAATTGGTTCGCCAATAGCCTGGTGGGCCATGAATAAGTGGCTGCAAAGTTTTGTTTACCGGATTGATATTAACTGGGTAATATTTCTTTTAGCAGGTTTGATATCGATAGGAATTGCGCTGGTAACGATCAGTTTCCAGTCGATAAAAGCTGCTGTTGCAAACCCAGTGAAGAGCCTGCGTTCCGAGTGATTAGAGACTAAAGATCAGAGATTAGTAAAAATCCCTGAGACAGGCACCAATAAACTAATGAACCATTGAACAAATGAACTAACTCATGATAAGAAACTATTTTAAAACCGCGTGGCGGAACATTACCAGGAATAAGGTATATGCCTCAATAAATATACTTGGGCTTTCGCTTGGAATTTGCGCCTGCCTGGTTATTTATCTTATAACCAGCTTCGAATTAAGTTATGATAATTTCCATCCTGATGGCGACCGGATCTATAGGATAACAGGCAGTATTAAGCATGCTGAAGACCAAAAGCGTGACCTGGCCACTATTATGGGCCCCATGCCCACAGCAATGCGGAATGAGTTGAGTGGATTTGAAAACGTTACTACTTTTTTTAATTACTTCGCTAAGGTTAGCATCCCTAATGGTAAAGAACCGAAAAAGTTTGACGCGCCGAGACAGGGAGAGGATCATTCAGATCTGATTGTGGCCGAGCCGCAGTATTTTGATCTGTTTAAATATCAGTGGCTGGCCGGCAAGGCGTCGACAGCTTTAAATGAACCTTTTAAAGTTGTGATTTCGGAAAGCGCGGCGTATAAATATTTTGGCAACGAAGCCCCTGATAATGTTATGGGTCGCGAAATTATTTATAACGATTCATTAAGGCTCACCGTATCAGGCGTTGTAAAAGATTGGAGTGGAAATACGGATTTTAGCTTTAAAGAATTTATCTCGTTTGCCACAATTAAAAGCAGTTTCCTTAAAAACGATATTGACCTTAACAGCTGGAGCTTTTGGGATTATA
>JAQBOS010000094.1 GCA_028287925.1 Mucilaginibacter sp.
CGTAGCAAAGAAATTGATCATCACTATTTTACCATGATAATCGTTTAAATTGGCTTTTTTATCTTTTGAAATACTAAATTCAAAACCAGGCGCTTTGTCACTGGTCTTATTAAGGGTAGTTGAGTCGGGAACAACCTGGGCCATGCAAAAAATCGGGGCCAAAAAAAGGATAAGAACAGGAAACAGCTTTTTCATATGATGCATGCAATTTAAAAAAGATTTATAATTTATCAAGCCCTATCCGCATTTCCAGCAAATTTGGAGTAAAGCCGGCCTTTTCATAGGCTTTTATAGCAGGCAGGTTTTCGTTATAAACTTCCAGGCGCAGCTCATGTATGTTTTGCAACAGGGCCCATTGCTTAAGCGCTTCCAAAATTTTATTATTTACACCTTTGCCCCGATATTCAGGCCGGGTATACATAAAGCCTAAATAACAATGCCTGGAATGTTTCAAGTAGATTTTTGAAGTAGTTATCCTCGCATATCCCGAGCTTACCACCTCTCCATCGCATTCAGCTACGATAACTTCCACATCAGGTGCAGTAATCATTTTTGCAATGTCGTAATAATGGATCTCTCCCTCTTTTAACGTAGGATCAAACGGACGCTCAGCTTCAATTATACCCTGTTCAAAGCTCAATAACATCTTTAGGTCGCTTAGCTGTGCCTTCCTCGTAGTAATTTGTTCCATGTTTTAATTAGTGAAGGAGTGAATTAGCGAATTAGTGATTTGATAAGCGAATAATTCCAATATTCACTAAATCACTAATTCAGCAATTCACTAATTTAATTAATACTTCTCGCTTGTTGCCATTGGCAAATCCCTTCTTGACCATTCGCTCCATGAGCCAACATACAGTTTGGGCTCAGTAATCCCGGCATAAGCCATGCCTAAAAGCGTATGACACGCCGTAACCCCAGATCCGCAATGCACAATTACTTCATCATATTTTACATCACCAATAGCATCAATATACATGCTCCGTAAAATTTCAGCTGGCAGGTATTTACCATCGGCATCAAGATTTAAAATATAAGGCAGGTTTGCTGCCCCCGGAATGTGGCCGGCAATAAGGTCTATTGGTTCGGTTTGGCCAAGATAGCGGGGCGTTTCCCGCACATCAATCACCAACCGGTTTTCATCCTGCGCAGCGGTACCGGCTTCTTCAATATCAACTGTTCCGGCATAATCACCGTGTGTAGGGTAAGGTTTTATACCTGTTGGTATATAAGCATCGGTACTTAATACTACACCTGCTTTATTAGCAGCCTGTAATCCGCCATTTAGTACCTGTACCTGCTTATGGCCCAGTGATCTTAGCATCCACCATAACCTGGCAGCACTAAACGCACCCGACTTATCGTCATAAATAATAACACGGCTTTCGGAAGTAATGCCCCATTCACCTAATAATTTGGCAAAGTCTTTAACAGCGGGCAACGGATGTCTCCCCCCTATTGAGGCATCAGTAACTTTAGCCGCTAAATGTTTGTCCAGATCAGCATATACGGCATTTTTTAAATGCCCGGCAAGGTAACGCTGGTAGGAGTCCTGCCCTCCGCGGGAATCGATAAGAATAGTATTAGCGCCGGCAAAAGCCGGATCGTTGATTTCAATTATTGGCGACATAGCTTGATATTTAGTTAGTGGAGTTAGAGGCAAGAATCAAGACGTCAAGAGTCAAGAGAAAAACCAGCCTATCGACCTTCCTATCTTGATTCTTGCTTTCTTGATTCCTGCCTCTTTCTTCCAAATATCAAATATAGATACACCGCAACTCTTTTCCGCAATTTTACTGAACCATTTTATTGGCGCAGTATGAACTGGCAAATGCTTCGGGCTTGGCTTTAAATACAAAGCCCATGCTTAAAATGTAGCCCATAGCCTCGTGCAAAGCCTGGTTTGATTTAAACATCGGGTTAGTATTAATGTCGGCATGTACTTCCAGGTCAACATCATACAGGTCGAGCAAGTCGCAAAGCTTGTAGGCAATGTCAATTGATTTCTGTACTTCAGAAAGCATTCTTTCCTTAATGCTCATTTTTTGCGAGGTGCGTTCCTGGTGGATAAACATAAATCCTCCTCTTTGCTCGCGCAAAAAAACAATTACAGTTGCAAAATCTGTTACAGCGCCTTTTACCTGCGAATCGGTACCGATACAAACTTTCAGCTTGTTGCCAAGGGCAGCTTCCCGTTCAATTGCCTTTTCTACTTCTTCTAAAATGGGCGAATTAATGATCTCGCCGCTAAATTTTCTCCAGGTCATAAATTTATTTTTAGGGTTAAATTTTAGCTGACCTTTTTACGGTCTATAAAAATAAGTGATAACGATCCATATAAACGTCAATACAATGTGATTTATTTGTTAACATTTAACTGAATATTAACAGGTTGTGTTTTTTTAACGAGCCTATAGCTGAAAATAGATCCAGCAAGTCGAAAAAATAATTCTTTTATAGGGATAGTGTAACAAAGTGAAATAAATGCGATCAAAATGCATTTGCTGAAATAATAATTTCATAGCTATGGACTCTTTACATTATCATTATTATAAAAATTAAATATTTACTGATACATTTATTGATAAAATAATAAAATTAAACCAATGAAATTTGTAAAATACCTTTTGTTTGCCGTACCGGCAGTTATTGCGGTGAGTTGTAAGCAGCATCAAAAAGACGCTTCGTCAGATGGACCAAAACGCACTGTATTTTTTGATAAAACAGGAATGGACACTACCGCAAAGCCGGGCGACAATTTCTTTTTATATGCCAGTGGCACCTGGATGAAAAAAACACAGATCCCGCCATCTGAAACCGGCTGGGGTTCTTTTTATACTTTAGGCGATGATAATGAGAAAAATCTTCATTCAATTTTAGAAGATGCTGCTAAACAGGACAATGCCAAAGGCAGCCCCGGGCCAAAAAGTAGCTGACCTGTATACAAGCGGGATGGACACCCTTGCAATTGAGAAATTAGGCTATGGGCCGGTTAAACCTTTACTGGCAAAAATAAATGCCGTTAAAGACTATAAAGACCTGCTATACCTCGCAGCGGACGGTTACAAAGATGGAAGCGGATTCCTGCTGGGCTTCTACGTATCTTCTGATGACAGGATAAGCACCCAAAACATTGCCCATTTTGACCAGGCTGGTCTGAATTTGCCAAACAGGGACTATTATTTTAATACAGACTCGGCAACCGTTAAAATAAGGGCTGAATATTTAAAGTACATTACCAAATTATTCACTTTAACCGGTACTGATGCGGCAACAGCAGGTAAAAAGGCAGCGGCAATATTACAGCTGGAAACGCAAATCGCCAAATCGCACCTTACCCCTACCGAACTGCGCGACCCTGTTAGAAACTATAACAAATTCACTGTGGCCGATCTGCAAAAGCAAGTGCCTGATATCGACCTAAAAGAATTATTTAGCCATTTAGGTTTAAAGGCCGATACTGTGTTAGTAGGGCAGCCTGCTTATTTAAAAGCTTTGGACAGTTTGCTTAAAACTCAGCCCATTGATGTTTGGAAAGATAAATTGACCTTCACTGCATTGGATAACGCTTCAACTTACCTGAGCAAAAGTTTCAGGACTGCCAATTTCGACTTTAATGGCAGGATCCTTAATGGACAAAAACAACCCAGGGATCGTTGGAAAACTATTACTGATAATGTTGATGGCGGCCTTGGTGAATTATTGGGGCAGCTTTATGTTGAGAAATATTTTACACCGGATGCCAAAGCGCGCATGCTGGCTTTAGTAAATAACCTGATAGCAGTTTATAAAGACAGGATTGAAAAACTGGACTGGATGAGCGCTGAAACAAAAAAACATGCGCTTGAAAAACTATCGGCTTTCACCAAAAAAATTGGCTATCCGGACAAGTGGAAAAAGTACGACGACGTGGAGATCAGCAAAGATGCTTACTATAGTAATATGCAATCGATCTACAAGCATGACTATAAGGAGATGATGGATAAAATTGGCAAACCTGTTGATAAAACAAGATGGGGAATGACACCGCCAACGGTAAATGCCTATTATAACCCAAGCTTTAATGAAATTGTATTCCCGGCCGGGATTTTGCAGTTCCCGTTTTTTGATAAGGATGCAGACGATGCCGTTAATTACGGCGCTATTGGAGCAGTTATAGGTCACGAAATGACCCACGGCTTTGACGATCAGGGTCGCCAATATGATAAGGATGGCAACCTTAAAGACTGGTGGACAAAAGAAGACGCCGCCAAATTCAAAAGTAAAGCACAGGTAATGATCAACCAGTATAACCAGTTTACCGTTTTAAACAACCTGCATGTTAATGGCAGCCTGACACAGGGCGAAAACCTTGCCGATATTGGCGGCCTGGCAATTGCTTACCAGGCGTTTAAAAACACCCCCCAAGGCAAGAGCGATAAAAAGATTGATGGCTTTACGCCCGATCAGCGTTTTTTCCTTTCATATGCCCAGGTATGGCGGGTTAAAAGCAGGGATGAAACCATGCGGATGCGGATAAGCCTTGATCCGCATTCACCCGAAATGTACCGGGTAAATGGACCATTATCAAACATGCCGGCATTTTATGACGCATTCGGGATTAAGCCCGGTGATAAAATGTACAGGGATGAAAAGGATAGGGTGAAGGTTTGGTAAGATATTTTAATAAAAATTAAAATGCCATCCGGGTTTCGGATGGCATTTTTTGTTTGATCACCTTCTGATTATGCGTGGCGTAGAGGTATCGTACCTACGGCACGAAAAATCTTTTCGGTTATTTTTTCTACCAATATTAGGCCCCGATGGGGCCGCTAAGCAAGCGAAGAAAATGGTATCCGATTTTATGTTTTGAGATTATTAAGGAACATGCAATATAAAACAGAATCTTGATATCAATCAACCTATTCTTAAATTACCACTATACACCTGGCCCATAAAGGAGCCCAATATTGGTAGAAAAAATAAACAAATATCATTTGCTCTGTGAGGCAACACCTGTATGACATGTCTAAACGCAATTGTTTGATATTTTTATAGCAAAATGCATAGTGTATAGGTGTCGTACCTATGGCACGAAAAATCTTTCTCTTTCTTTTTTCTACCAATATTTGGCCCCGATGGGGCCAGGAAGCAGGTAAAACTCAAGGTAATTAATTATTCGTTCTTAAATTGCCACCGCTCCAACGGCGCCTTTAGGAGTCTAATATTGGTAGAAAAAAGTAGCAAGTTTCGCCCTTTTTCAAATTGCTGCATGTAAGCGGCTCCAGAGGAGCCCAATATTGGTAAAAAAAAGAATGAGTTTTTCGCGCTCCGTAGGTGCGCAACCTATACGAAATGCAAAGTCGACACCCATCTACTCTGGCAATTTAAAAATGTACCGCTCTTCATAGGGTATTTCAAATTGCTTTAAAAATTGTTCGTATTCTTCCAAAAACGTTTTATGTCGATGGTGTTCTTCCTGGTTTAACATACTCCGTTACCTTATTAACATGTGAACGCGAATAGGAAAATGCGCCATAACCTTCCTGCCAACTGAAAACTGCTGGCGTAAATTGTTTGTCATTGATCCATTTTGTCGACTCACTTTTTACAAATCTGATAACGACTGATTAGGCCGGAAACCAAAGAACATATGTAAATGATCGGGCATATTATTTATAGCCAGCATTTTATGCCCGTAATTTTGTGTTATGCCCGTAATGTACTTTTGCAATTGATCTTTCCATTCAGGTTGAATTAGCGATTGCCGGTATTTTACCGCCATCACACATTGAATGTGAATTTGGGTATAGGTGTTTGCCATTATTCTTTATTTGGGTTATGCAATATAATATACAGCCCCATAAAAACAAAAAGCTATCCTTGCGGATAGCTTTTAAATTGCTTAAATAAATTTTTAATCTACACCTCTAAAATTAAAAACATAGGCAAACTTTAACCCTGCAACAGGAGTAATTCCATTAACCGTAGATTCTATATTTATTACCGTGGTATATAATGATGCCTCAATAGTGCTGTGCCTGTCGAGAATTAAATTAACGCCGCCGGCCGCTGTGCCGCCAATGCCTAATGCAGCTATGTCTTCGTTTCCACCACCTGCGTAAAGTATTGGGCCGGCCTTTGCAAAAATGTATTTGCTGAAACAATATTTACCCATTGCGCCCAGGTAAAACAAGTCGATGTTAAATGCTCTTCTGTTATTAAAATTTACGGGATCATAATAGATCCTGTTCTTAGAATTCAGCCTGTCATATCCAAAATTTGGAACTATAGCCCATTTATCACTTAAGGCTATATTACCAAGCACCTGGAAACCGCTGCCCCAGTTGTACTCATTTGAAAAAGGCTTGTTAGGGCCGTAGGCAAAGCCAATCCCGCTTCGGGCCTGGCTATGGGATTTTACACTCAAAAATATTAGGGGGATAATCAGAAGTGTGCTTAGGTTATGTTTGTACTTCATTGTCAATTTAACCGCACAAAGAAATTTTAGTTTTAAATTAAGAGAAGATTTACGAAGTTTTTAAAACTTCGTAAATCTGTCCGGTTAGCTGTAGTTACGTTTACACCGTCAATTTCTTATACTTAATCCTTTTCGGCGCAATATCACCCAAACGTTTCTTGCGGTTCTCTTCATAATCCGAATAATTTCCTTCGAAAAAGTAAACCTGGCTGTTGCCTTCAAAAGCAAGGATGTGTGTACAGATCCTGTCTAAAAACCACCTGTCGTGGCTGATCACTACAGCACAGCCGCCAAAGTTTTCAAGGGCCTCCTCTAATGCGCGTAAAGTGTTTACGTCAATATCATTGGTAGGCTCATCCAGCAATAAAACATTCGACCCTTTTTTCAGGGTGATAGAAAGATGCACACGATTCCGCTCACCACCTGATAGTACGCCAACCTTTTTCTGCTGATCAGCCCCATTAAAGTTAAAACGCGACACATAGGCGCGCGAGTTTAGCGGACGGTTACCCACCATAATGGTTTCCAAACCACCGGTTACATTTTCCCAAACAGATTTATTAGGGTCAAGGTCGTCATGCAGCTGATCTACATAACCCAAAGCAACCGTTTCGCCAACGCGAAAAGTTCCGGCATCCGGCTGATCCTGCCCGGTTATCAGGCGGAACAGGGTAGTTTTACCGGCACCATTCGGACCAATTATCCCCACTATACCTGCGGGAGGTAAAGAGAAGCTCAGGTTATCAAATAATAATTTATCGCCGTATGATTTGCTTACGCCATTGGCCTCGATCACGATATTACCTAAACGCGGGCCTGGCGGAATAAACAGCTCCAGCTTTTCTTCCCTGTCTTTTGTTTCTTCGGATGCTAATTTGTCATAGTTTGATAAACGTGCTTTTGATTTGGTATGACGGCCCTTCGGTCCCATCCGTACCCATTCCAGCTCGCGCTCCAACGCTTTCTGGCGTTTGCTTTCCGTTTTATCTTCCTGCGCCAGGCGTTTAGCCTTTTGATCAAGCCATGAAGAATAATTTCCTTTCCACGGGATGCCTTCTCCCCTGTCAAGCTCCAGGATCCATCCGGCCACGTTATCCAAAAAGTAACGGTCGTGGGTTACGGCTATAACGGTGCCTTTGTATTGTTTTAAGTGTTGTTCCAGCCAGTCTATCGATTCCGCATCCAGGTGGTTAGTTGGCTCATCCAGCAATAAAACATCCGGTTCCTGCAATAACAGGCGGCACAAAGCCACACGGCGGCGCTCACCACCGGATAAAACGGAAATTTTAGCATCCGGATCAGGGCAACGCAAGGCGTCCATAGCCCGTTCCAGCTTAACGTCAAGCTCCCAGGCGTTCACCGCATCAATTTTATCCTGCAGCTCGCCCTGGCGGCTCATCAGCTTATCCATTTTATCGGCATCGCCGTAATACTCTTCCAGTCCGAATTTTTCGTTGATCTCTTCGTATTCCTTTAATAAGGCGGTGGTTTCAGCTACCCCTTCTTCAACAACTTCTTTTACCGTTTTATTTGGATCAAGCTCCGGTTCCTGGCTCAGGTAGCCAACGGTATATCCCGGTGAAAAAACCACTTCACCAATATTTGTCTTATCTATCCCGGCTATAATTTTTAACAGGGACGATTTACCCGAGCCGTTTAAACCGATAACCCCTATTTTGGCGCCATAAAAAAACGACAGGTAAATGTTTTTTAATACTGTTTTTTGCGGCGGGTAAACTTTGCTTACGCCTGCCATCGAAAAAATTATCTTCTCGTCTGCCATATCTTTTAATTGGTGAATTAGTAAATGGGTAATTTAGTGATTAGTTAACCACGGTAATCAGGTGGCTAAATTAGTAAAACTTGATTAAGTTGAATAGGTTATTTATTGTTGATTAGATTGACTGCTATCGTGTAAACCAAATATGGAAGCTTGACTTTGGGCAAACAGCCTGGTCAATAATCCAGCCGGCAAAGCGTTCCATTTTTTCGCGGAACGGCGTGGAACACTATGAAACATGCTGATTATCAAATACTTGACTTTATTTAAAAATACAAGTAATTGATAATCAATGGATACAAAATTTACATTTTTGAATATTGCGATGTAATTAATTTATAATCAGCGTGTTCCGATTTGTTCCGGGTGTTCAATAGCTGCTGTGAAGGTTTCCGCCTTTGTTGGTGTTGTCACCGCACCAAGTATCATCATATCATGTCGTCCCAATTCAGGAAAAAATTCCATAAAAGAGGCTACTCAAAATAACATGGATACCACTGTTTTAAAAAAATCAACCGTAATAATTAAAAATGGCGACGCATTCGTAAAGTCGCCTTAGAAATTAACCGGCATCCAGGCCGATAGTGTTGGCGGCAATCCCCTTGCCATTTTATCGCATGAAAGCGTAACGATAAGACCTTCCTAACCGAACCAACCCAATCCAACTTAATCAACCCAATCCAACTTAATCAACTCAATCAACCCAATCAACCCAATCAACTTAATCAACCATTCCACCAACCACCCCCATGCCTTAATGTCATACAATTACTTTATTTTACTGCCACTGTCACCTTATTGGGGTGACAAGCGTATATATAATTAAACTATTTCATCATAATTATATCAAAAACATATAAATCCACGTTTTTTTTATAAAATCTATTGTGGTTGTGTGTTTTATTTATAAAATTGCTAAACAAAATTTAAGTTTTGTAAATGGATTATCACAGTAGTGTCTGCTTTAGGTATAACTTAAAAACTTGGCAATAATATTGTTGATATGTGTAAAACAACACGGACTGATTATTGAAACAATTTAATACATTAGGACGTTCATAAATCGGAAGGATATATATGGAAGCTAAATTTTCGCCACGGGTTAAAGACGTTATACAATATAGCAGAGAAGAGGCCTTGCGCCTGGGGCATGATTATATTGGTACGGAGCACCTTTTGCTGGGATTGATAAGGGATTGGGATGGTGTTGCAATTAAATTATTAAAGGAATTAACTGTTGATACAGCTAAATTAAGGCGTTCTGTTGAGGATGCTGTGAAAGGGACTATTGGAACAAACGTACATATTGGCAGTATCCCGTTAACCAAACAGGCAGAAAAAGTGTTGAAGATCACTTACCTGGAAGCTAAAATTTTTAAAAGCGATGTAATAGGAACCGAGCATTTACTGCTTTCCATACTTCGCGATGAGGACAATATCGCATCACAAATTTTAATGCAGTTTAACGTGAATTACGAAATTTTTAAAAGCGAGGTAGAATCGCATAAAAACGATGTAACCGACGAGATGCCCGGATCACCAACCGGAGGGGATGACGATTTTAAAGAAGAAGAGTCATTCAGTCAGCCTAAAAAAGTATCAGACATTAAATCAAAGACGCCTGTACTTGACAACTTTGGCCGCGATTTAACCAAAGCCGCCGAAGATGGAAAGTTAGATCCGATTGTAGGCCGCGAGAAAGAAATTGAAAGGGTATCGCAGATCCTTTCGCGCCGTAAAAAGAATAACCCAATATTAATTGGTGAACCGGGTGTTGGTAAATCAGCCATTGCCGAAGGTTTGGCATTACGCATTGTTCAGCGCAAAGTATCACGTGTTTTGTTTAACAAACGCGTAGTTACATTAGACCTTGCTTCGCTTGTTGCCGGTACAAAATACCGCGGCCAGTTTGAAGAACGCATGAAAGCGGTAATGAACGAGCTGGAAAAATCGCCCGACGTTATTTTATTTATCGATGAGATCCATACCATAGTTGGCGCAGGTGGCGCATCAGGCTCGCTTGATGCTTCAAATATGTTTAAACCGGCTTTGGCAAGGGGCGAGATCCAGTGCATTGGCGCAACAACTTTAGATGAATACCGCCAGTACATTGAAAAAGACGGCGCTCTGGATCGTCGTTTTCAAAAGGTTATGGTTGAACCGGCTACACCTGATGAAACCATTGAGATCCTTAACCGCATCAAAGAGAAATACGAAGAACATCATGGCGTTACCTATACACCCGAAGCTATAAACGCTTGTGTGAATTTAACTACCAGGTATATAACCGATCGGTTTTTACCGGACAAGGCTATTGACGCTTTGGACGAATCAGGCTCACGTGTTCACTTAACCAATATCCATGTGCCGCAAAACATTTTGGATATTGAGCAAAAGATCGAGCTGATAAAGGTTGAGAAAAACAAGGTTGTACGCAGCCAGAAATATGAAGAAGCTGCCAAGCTGCGCGATACTGAAAAGCATTTGCTGGAAGAACTGGAGCAGGCTAAGGCAATTTGGGAAGCTGAAACAAAATCAAAACGTTATACAGTTACCGAAGATAATGTTGCCGAAGTAGTTTCCATGATGACCGGCATCCCGGTTCAGCGTGTTGGACAGGCCGACAGCCTTAAGCTGTTGAATATGGCCGATACGGTTGCCAGTAAAATTATTGGCCAGGAAGAAGCTATTAAAAAATTAACCCGTGCCATCCAACGTACCCGTGCAGGATTAAAAGACCCTAAAAAGCCAATAGGCTCATTTATATTCCTGGGCCCTACCGGTGTTGGTAAAACAGAGCTTGCCAAAGAGCTTGCCCGTTTTATGTTTGATACCGAGGATGCGCTGATCCAGATAGATATGAGCGAATACATGGAGAAATTCGCTGTATCACGTTTAGTTGGAGCGCCTCCGGGTTATGTAGGCTATGAAGAAGGCGGACAGCTTACCGAAAAGGTACGCCGCAAACCTTACGCAGTGGTATTGCTTGATGAAATTGAAAAAGCACACCCCGATGTATTTAACATTCTGTTACAGGTGCTTGACGAAGGCCAGCTAACCGACTCATTAGGTCGCAAGGTTGATTTCAGGAACACCATTATCATCATGACCTCGAACATTGGCGCACGCCAGCTGAAGGATTTTGGACAGGGCGTTGGTTTTACCACAAGTGCAAAAACTGTTCAGGCCGATTCACATTCAAGAGGGGTAATTGAAAACGCGCTTAAACGTGCCTTCGCTCCCGAGTTCCTGAACCGTATTGATGATGTAATTGTATTTAACTCTTTAGGTAAAGACGAGATCTTCAAGATTATTGATATCGAATTAGGCTTCCTGTTTAACAGGGTTAACATTTTGGGTTACAAAATTGAGCTTACCTTAGGTGCTAAAGAATTTATTGCCGATAAGGGATATGATTCACAATTTGGTGCACGTCCGTTAAAACGTGCCATCCAGAAATACCTGGAAGACCCGATTGCCGAAGAGATCTTAAAAGGCGAGCTTGCCGAAGGCGACACTATGGAAATTGATTATGACAAAGAATCCGGTGAAATTAAAATAGTTGCCCGCAAAGCTGAAGGCGAGAATAAAAAGCCCGAGGAAGAAGAGCAGAAATAAATAAAACTTTACGAATACTTAAAGCCCTGTTGAACGAGAGATCAACAGGGCTTTTTATGTTTTGTCCCCGCAGGGTCTCCTGAAAGGGCCCCTGCGCCGCTTGCTAGGTATACGGCATTTTCATATGTCGTAAGTTTCTATAAAACCCGACGCAGGATCCTCTCTGAAAGACCCTGCGGAACGAGGAATATTCAAACAAGGCAATGCTTAAAAAGCAAAATTGATATAAATAACTTGCCGCTTGAATTAATATTTTTATCTTAGATGACCAAACTTATCATCGGATATGAAAAAATATTTCCTAAAACCTTTCACATTAAAATTAACTACTTTATTTGCTTTGTTATTAGCTATAATAATCATACACAGCTGTAAAAAGGATAACAAAAATGTACCACTAGCTGATCCGACTATTGCACAGGCGAAGGTATGGTATGAAAGTACCTATCCCGTAAAAAGCATTGCCAATGGCAAATTAACAACCCAAGGCACCGGAAGTCAGGATTTGAGCCAGTGGATTAAACCTGACTGGCGACATAGCAATAAATACAAAAAACTTGGTAAAGATGTGATTGAAATGCCGATTGACCCATCAGCTAAATTTGGGTCTGCGGCGCAGATAGGTGCCGGATTAACCAACAAAGCTTATAGCCGCAGCTATTTTTTATTGCTGAACGATGGCAAAAGTTATACAGCCTACATAATGATGGTACTGGCAGATTCTGACTATGTAAAAAATGATACCAGCAAACTGGCTCATAATACCTACCTTAAAAATGATGCTGATTTTAGCGGCAAGGTGCTTTATCTTACGCCTAAAGGTGAATACCTTGGCGGAAACGCTTACAGGAATGGACATCTTGTTATACCCGCATCAGCCACACAGCAAACCGGCAGCCAAAAAGTGCAAAGCATTGGCAACCCAACTTTAAAACCTGATATTATGGTGCTACAATGTACAGACTGGTATTTGGATTATTATGTAGATGGTGTATTAGATCATTCTGTATATATTGGAAGGACATGTGCAAGTGTGGATAATGGGAGTGGCGGTAGTGGCAGTGGCGGAGCCCCACCCCCGGCACCCTGTGCGCCTCCGGCACCCGTGCAGAATAATAGTGTTAGTGGCAGCCATTTGATCGTTAACTTCGTTCCGCCGCCTGACCCTTGTACGCCTGTGCCACCTGTGGTACAGGATACGGTAATGACAGATCCATGCAGCGCGGTTAAAACTACGGCCGGAATCAATACAAATAGCTTCACAACAGGCAATGCCTCGGTTACTACAGCATTTACCGCAGCTATTGGTGCTTCAAACAGCGGCAGGGAAGCAGCTTTTCATGTAGATAAAGTAGGCTCAACTTATACGGCTTCAACCCCAGTGCCAAGCACAGAGGCTTCAGGATTTTCATCAACTAATTATGATACCAATACAACAGCCATTGGCCACTCGCATGATGCATCTTCTTTTCCGCAGCCATCACCTTATGATATTTACCAGTTAGGTGAATTAGCTGTTCAGCATAATGCAATTACAACAGATTTGATAGTATCACCAACAGCTAAATATGCGGTAGTGGTGACAAACCTGGCGGCATTTAAAGCTTTTTTTGCAAAGTATGACGAAAGTAATCTGGCAAAAGATGCCAATGGTAATTTTACTGGGGACTTTGACGATAATAAACAGTTGGGAAAGGATGTTAACAAAGCTGGTGCAGATGTCTATAACGCTTATTTTTATAGTCACAATATTAATCAGGCAAATGCGACTGACGTACAAAAGGTAGCAGCGGATCTGGCAGGAGAAGAAGCCAGTCTAGTGTTTTTTGTAAGCAATTATAATACCGGTATAACGTTACTTAAAGCGGATGCCAGCGGTGTTTTTTATCCCTTACATTTCACGGAGACAGCCGTGAATGGAGTAACTATTTACACTGCTTCACCTTGTAATGAAGATTAAATTTATATAAAAATGAAAAAGTACTTATTCTTAAGCATTGCTATTACCATCTTAATTTGCAGGGCAAACGGCGCGATTAGCAAAGAACATATCAATCATACTATAAATAATGTAACTTGTATATCTGTAATTAAACAGGATACAATTAAATATTTACAGGATAAAATCATCATTCATAAAGAAAAATTTCAGCATAAAGAACTAAATATTTTGCTGAAAGAAATGAATTTAACTGTCAAGTCATATATTTTTATACACGGTTCAAAACCCGGTGGGCCACCTAAATGTATTACGCTATTCTTTGATGATCCAAATAATACATCTAAAAAATTACGTAACCGAATTGATGTTCCTTTTCTTAATATTTACTTTGAAGATGAAATATCAAGGGATAAGCTCTCAGAATTATTAAGTAAGAGCCACGGATCCTGGCTCGAAGGCGAAAACAATTTCTTTGGCAAAATGCTGGTGAAAGATGTTACTGGTTTGAGTACCGGAAAGAATTGATAAATGCTTAATGATTATGGATGTTTGGTACTGTTGTTGGCTTATAAAAAATGAAAAAACACTTATTCTTAAGCGTCGTTATTGGCATCTTAATTTGCAGGGCAAATAGTGCAATCAGCAAAAATTTTATTAATTACACTGTAAGTAGCATAACTGTTATACAGGCGCGTAACCAAGATACAATTAAATATTTACAGGATAATATAATATCCCACAAAGAGAAGTTTCAACATAAGGAGTTAAATGTTATGCTGAAAGAATTGCACTTAGATGTAAAATCTTATTTAGCTATTCGTGGTTCAAAACCCGGTGGACCGTCTAAAGGCATCATATTATTTTTTGAGGATTCAAAAGTTAAATCTAAAAAACTGCATAATCTTATTCCTGTTCCTAGTCTTAATATATATTTTGAAAATGAGATACCCTGGGATGAAGCATGGAAATTTCGTTTTAAGAGTAAGAGAACATGGCTTGAAGGCGAAAAGGAATTTTATGGTAAAATGCTTGTAAAAGATATTACAGAGTAAATAACGGGGAAAATGGATAAATTTTTATTGTTGAAGGTTTAATGGAGCCATTTAACCGTTAACTTTATTCCGCCGCCAAATCCTTGTGCGCCAACAGTTGTGGTTACACAAAAAATCATAGATGATTTAAAGGCCCCTTGTTTAAAATTTGTTTTAGAGAATAAATTAATAAAAAACAATTTAAATGGTGAAATAGCAAATATTATAAATGATGTTTTTGGCAGTTCAGATAAGGTTAATATAACATTTAGTGAAGAAAATAATCCATCGCATCAATATCCAGCCATCACGACCGGCTATCCGCCAAGTAATGGTATATTTAATACAACAACAACATTAAATTTGGCGCAAATAGGCGAGGGAAGTCAGGAATATAAAACTATAGTTATGGTGCATGAGGTGTTACACGCTTATATGGACTACAATAACCAATATTTTGGGAACCAACTTAAACAGCATAAAGAAATAGCCCAAAAATATGTTAATGATATTAAAATATTTGTTCAAGGATTGTATCCAACACTTAAAGATAACGATGCCTATGCAATAATATTAAATGGCATAGGTGATATTTATGGCAATGATCTGAATAATCCCGCTTATGTAGCTTTACGAAATAGTTATAGTGTAACTGATTTTTCAGGAACTTTTTTACTTCAAAAGGATGGGGTTACCGGAACCCCTTGCACACCGGCTCAATAATTAACATGAAAAAAAGATCCATAACAATTATCCTTACCGTACTGATACTGGTAAGCCCTTTAATTTTATCCGCACAAACAAAGGACCTAAATTACACTAAAGTCAGTGATTTTATATTACATAACTACCATCCTGATTCGGCAACTTTATCAAAACTTTGTAGACGAGCCTGTATTTTTATAAAGTTTAAAGTAGATGAAAAAGGACTGATCACCAATTTATCGTTTAGCAAAGATTCTATCTCATTTATTAAAGAGGCATTAACCAAAGCTATTAACGCTCTGCAAAAAGATCCCGAGTTGATGGAGACATTAAAAAGATCGGGTAAAACTATTATACAACCCTTTATGTATTATTACCAGGAGGGATGTGATTTCCCTAAAATGCTTTCAGAAACACCAAAGGAAAAGGAGGACGAAAAAAGTAAAAATAAAAAATCTTATTATGGGGTTCGAGATGATATGGAGTTTTTTGGTGCAACTCTTTGGGATATGTTGAATTTTGATGATGGTAAGTTAGAAGTTTTGGATGGCATAATATTAAGTCCTATCAGAGTAAGTTCGGGTTCAATGGAATAATTTTAAATTACCAAGTTGAGAAACAACATCATTCTTATTTTACTAGTACTTTTTAGCCCCTTAATTTTATCCGGACAAATAAAGGGTCTTAATTATACTAAAATTGGCAATTACATTATCCACAATTATCGTCCGGATTCAGCTGCGCTATCAAAATTTTGCCGAATTGGGTGTATCTTCATTAGGTTTAATGTTAACCAGAAAGGAGATATAGCCAATCTTTCATTTAGTGGGGATACGGACTCAATAAAATTTATCACAGATGCATTAACAATATCTTTGGACTTCCTAAAACAGGATGCTTCATTAATTAATTTCTTAAAAACATCAGGCCGAACGATAATTCAGCCTTTTACATATAATTACCAGGCAGGATGTAATTTCCCGGAAGCGGGTGTAAAAAATACTAATGACTATTTTGAGTCTTATTTAAATATCATGTTAGATTTAGACCATACTGCCATTTCATTATTTCATATGCTAAAATTTAAGGGCGAAGACATGCAGTTTTTTGATGGCGTGTTATTACACCCTCTTGTAGTAAACAATGTTGTTATGCATTAATAATTAACCAGTTGAAAAACATTATTTTATTTTTTTTAATTCCCCTGATAAGCCCGCTATGTTTATCGGCTCAATTCAAAACATTGAGTGTTGATCAAATAAGTGAACACGTAGAAAAAAATTTAAGAGATAATTACCATCCCGATTCTGTCGCTGTGTCAAAGCTTTGCATGCAAGGATGTATTTTTGTAAAATTTAACGTAGATAACCAGGGGCGAATAGCCAATCTGTCATTCAGTAAAGACTCGGCAACTTTTATTATTAGCGGATTAACAAATGCTATTAGATCTTTAGAAAAAGATCCGGTGCTAATAAAAACCTTAAAAAGGTTAGGTAAAGCTATAGTATTACCTTGCATATATGAATATTATCAGGGGTGTACTGCTCCTAAAATCCATAGGCCTGCAACTACTGAAGATAAATTAAAGTTTGTTATATCTTATTATAGAATGATGACCGGCGCAAACAGATACTTGTTTACACTTTCTGATATGTTAAATTTTGAAGATGGGAAAAGAAAAGGTATTGACTGTATTTTATTAAATCCATTTGAGGTACTCGCTTTATCAGGAGGTGATTATTAATACGTCTGTATATTAAACTTTAAAAATAAAATCTATTAGATTTTGATGTCATCATATTAAGCCTCTGTCAAAGTTAGATCCAAGCTCAAAGAATAGTTCAATTTTAAACCCCGTTATGCAAAACATAACGGGCATTTTCGTTTTCTACGAAATCCATAGAATTTATTCCTTATAGCTCTGAAGTACTTATTGATCAATAATTAATTACTGCTCAACAAAACTACATTAACAGTTAAACATTGCGGATTATACGCAAAAACTTTGCGGAAAACACCCAATAAAATTGGGTGAAAATACGGTGTTGCTTCTGGCTGTTTTAGTATTAATTTTATGAAGTCCCTAAACCTTATCACCCGGACAAAAAAAACCCTTGTTTAAAAGCTCAGGCTCTAAAACAAGGGTTTTCGGGTAAATAAGGCACTTTTTAATTAAGCACGCTTTTCTACCTTATCGTAAAAACCACCGAAGGTATTTATCTTAACTGCCTCTTCCCTGAAAAAATCGCCGGGGAAACCTAACTGGATAGCACTTACTTCATCCAGCTTTTGCAGGTGGGCTTTGCTCAATTCAACATCAACTGTTTTAAGGTTATCTTCCAGCTGGCTTATTTTTGTTGCGCCTACAATAGGGATAGATGAAAAGCCTTGCTGAGTGGTCCACTTTAAAGCTACATTACCCGGTGAAACGCCAAGCTCGTCAGCAATGTCTACCACAGCCTTTGTAATATCGGTGCTCCTGTCATTCCGGCGTACGCTTTCGGCCTTTATTCTGCCTTCCTCGCCTCTAAGGTATTTACCGGTTAAAGCCCCGCCGCCTAATGGCGCCCATGGGGTAACGGTAATGCCGAAATGTTTAGCCATAGGGATCAGCTCACGTTCAGGCGTACGGGCAAGCAGGCTGTATTCAACCTGCAGGGCTACAAACTGGCTCCAGCCCATCAGCTCGGCAAGGGTATTACCTTTGGCAACAACCCACGCAGGCGTATCGCTTATAGCAGCATAATTTACTTTTCCCTGTTTAATTAAATCATCCATTGCCCGCAATACTTCGTCAATGGGGGTTATGTCATCCCAGATATGCAGGTAAAGCACATCTATAAAGTCGGTCTTTAATCGCTTAAGGCTTTCCTCAACGCTTCGCATCATATTTTTACGGTTATTGCCCGACGCATTAGGGTTGGTTAAATTATCCTTCAAGGCATATTTGGTGGCCAATACAAAGTAATCGCGGTCGTGGTTGCTAATGTACTCCCCTATTATCTTCTCACTGGTTCCCAGCTTATAAACATTTGCTGTATCTAAAAAATTTCCACCGGCTTCGGCAAAAGCATCCATAATAGCAAAGCTGCTTTCCTTATCGGCGCCCCAGCCGCCTTCAGTACCAAAACCCATGGTACCCAGGCATAATTCCGAAACCTTGAGGCCCGAACGGCCTAATAATTTATATTTCATAGCGTTGATGTTTGATA
>JAQBOS010000101.1 GCA_028287925.1 Mucilaginibacter sp.
AAAGCCGGACCGCTCTTTTTTTCGGTCACATTACCGCAACCTATTATTCCCCAGTTTATGTTTGACATGTATATTTATTAAAAGAGTCAAGACAACAAGAGTCATGAATCAAGATAAAAGTTTTTAATTTCTTACCCGGTCTTGACTCTTGTCGTCTTGATTCTTGTATCTATTTTAATATTTCTTCAATTCTTGCCAGTTCTTCTTTCGAAAACACAATGTTATCCAAACATTTTAATGAGTCGGCCAATTGCTCAGGTCGGCTGGCGCCAATTAAAACGGAAGTTACCCTGGCATCTTTTAATAACCAGGCCAATGCCATTTGGGCCAATGTTTGTCCGCGTTGCAATGCGATATCGTTTAACCTTTTTATTTGGCCGATGCGCTCTTCTGTTACCTGGCTTTCCTGCAAAAAACCGGTTGATTTTGCAGCTCTTGAATCGGCGGGGATGCCGTGCAGGTATTTGTTGGTTAATAAACCCTGCGCCAACGGCGAAAAAGGGATACAGCCAACACCATCTTTTTCCAGCACGTCTAATAAACCGCCTTCGGCCCAACGTTCAAACATAGAATATTTTGGTTGATGGATAAGGCATGGGGTGCCCAATTTCTTTAAAATGGCAATAGCCTTATCAGCTTCTTCGGCAGGGTAATTTGAGATGCCTGCATATAATGCCTTTCCCTGGCGCACTATCAGGTCGAGTGCGCTCATTGTTTCTTCAAGCGGTGTTTCCGGATCAGGGCGGTGGTGATAAAATATATCTACGTATTCAAGCCCCATTCGCTGTAAGCTTTGGTCAAGGCTCGATACCAGGTATTTTTTTGAACCCCAGTCGCCGTAAGGGCCATCCCACATGGTGTAGCCGGCTTTGCTGCTGATGATCATCTCATCACGATAGCCGCGAAAGTCTTCCTTTAAAATACGCCCGAAATTTTCTTCGGCCGATCCCGGAGGCGGACCGTAGTTATTGGCAAGGTCAAAATGGGTAATGCCACTGTCAAAAGCAAGATGTAAAATTTTGCGATAGTTCTCGGTAATATCCACATGGCCGAAATTGTGCCACAAGCCCAGCGAAACCGCCGGGAGCTTAATGCCGCTTTTTCCGCAGCGGCGGTATTGCATTTTTTCGTATCGGTTTTCTGCAGGTACGTATGTCATAAAAGTTGGTTGAGTTGATTTTAGCAGAGGTAAATATAGAATTTTATAGTCATAATCAGAATTTTTCGCTTATTGTGTGTTTCTAAAGGCGCTCAAGATGATTGCGTCGTTTACGGAATTTTTAAATTAACAAAAACTTACCTGGTTAAGCTATTCTTTACACTAGTGTTGTGTCAGGCATAAATTTAAGCTAAGTCATAAGTCGAAAATCAAAGCCAAATTTTGCCGTTTTTCTGACCCGTAGTTTAAATTTGAACTACCCTCCCTTTTATCAGCGGCACGGCATGTAGCAGGGATTTCACTGAATCGGTGAAACACTGTATAATAGACACCTGGTTTACAAAAGTTTACACTTTTCTAAATAATAAGTTATAATAAATTGATTATCAATGTAGTGTAAAAAATCATGGTTTACATTTAAATACATTTTTTGTCCTCGCCGGGCCCCTTTCAGAATCTGCGAGGACAAAGATAATTACACCACCTCTGCCACCACAAAAGTACTTCCCCCCACAAAAACCAAATCGCCATCACCGGCAGCTTGCTGCGCTGCTTCTAATGCCGCCTTTACTGATGAGTGGGCGGCGCCATGTAAACCAAAGCCTTCTGCTTTAAGCCATAAGCTTTGCGCTTCAAGTCCCCTTGGGATGTCGGGCTTGCAAAAGTAGTAACGGGCTTTGGTTGGCAAAATGGTTAAAATTTTACCGATATCTTTATCATTTACCACGCCTAAAACAAAGTGCAGTTTGTTGTAGGCAACAGCTGCAATATTCTGCAAAACTTCCTGCATGCCTTCGGGGTTGTGGCCGGTATCGCAAATGGTTAAAGGATGTCTGCTTAAAACCTCCCAGCGGCCATGTAAGCCGGTTAAAGTTTTTACCTGGCTTAGGGCTGATGTTAAATGTGCATCAGTAATAATAAAACCCTGCAAACGCAGCTCGTCCACAGCGCAAAGTACTGTTTTTATATTTTTAAGCTGATAGGAACCGGTTAGGTCGAGTCGAAGATTAGAGATTGGAGGTTGGAGATTAGAGGTTAGGGAATTTCTTTCGACTGCTACCTCTAAAAATTCATTTATGTCCCTGTCTAACCGCTGATCTCTAACCACTGATCTCCATACCTCCGAAGCAAAAATAATTTTTGCTTCGGAGGTGCTCGCCTTATCTATAAAAATAGCTGCAACTTCTTCCTGGTACTCACCAATTATTACCGGAACACCGGGCTTTATGATCCCTGCCTTTTCGGCGGCAATAAGCTGTAGGGTATCACCTAAAATATTCATATGATCCCAGCCTATGTTGGTGATAACCGAGAGGAGCGGAGTAATAATATTGGTTGAGTCTAACCTTCCGCCAAGACCAACCTCAATAATGGCAATATCAACCTTTTCTTTGGCGAAAATATCAAACGCAAGGGCAACGGTCATCTCAAAAAAGGAAGGCTGGATCTCATCAAAATCGTTTCTTTGAGTCTCAACAAAATTAATAACCACCTGCTCACTTATCATTTGCCCGTTTATGCGGATGCGCTCCCTGAAATCTTTTAAATGAGGCGAAGTATACAACCCGGTTTTATAACCTGCTGTTTGTAGTATTGCCGCCAGCATGTGTGATGTTGAACCTTTTCCATTGGTGCCGCCCACATGCACACTTTTAAATTTGTGCTGGGGGTTGTCCACCTTATTAAGCAATGCAATGGTATTGATAAGATCTGCTTTATAGGCCGACGCACCATCGCGGGTAAAAAGCGGCAGCTGGCTGTAGAGGTATTGGATGGTTTCCTGGTAGTTCATTGTTCATGGTTGATAGTTCATAGCACAACCGGCAGGGCAAAGGTATGTATTGTAGCTCATGGTTCATAGATCATAGAAGCTGCAATTAGTTCATAGTTGATGGTTCATAGATCATGGTAGCTGCAATGCTCATAGTTGATAGTCAAATGGTAATTGCAATGCCCTGTTTTGTTTATCTTTACTGCTACTTAACGCTGCCACTACAACTCATTTTTCGGCTATGAACTATGAACCATCAACTATGAACTAATCCACCTTAAACCTAAAAGTATATTGTCCTTTTTGAGTGCCCGAGGCGGGGGTTGATGAAGTGAACTTGGTATTTTTTATGGAGTTTATGCAGCTTTCTATCAAACTCAGATCGGCTCTTGTTTTAACCCTGTTAGCCTGGGCCGAAATTACGTTTCCGCTTTGGTCCACAACAAAATCAATAACCACAATGCCCGGAACACGATGTATATTTTGCGGATCGGGTGCGCTCACAAAGCTCCAGTTTGGCATTTTTAAGCCATTTCCTGATCCCCCCGGGCCATAATCATCGCTCAGGGTCGACCCATTTTTACTGCCCTGGTTGCCCGGGGTGGTTGTAGTGCCATCGCCCTCACCTGCACCTTTGTTTGTAGCGCCTTTATACAAAGCGTTTTGATTCAATTGCGGTTTGGCCACCGGCTTAGCGGGTTGCGTGGCCACGGTTTTGCTCTCCTTTTTTGAGTTTGCGGCAACATTAGGCGCGTCTTCTGCATCCTGGGTTACCACTTTTTTGTCGCTATTGTCCTCTTGTGTCTTTTGCTCGGTAGGCGGGGCGTTATTTACCTTGGTTGGCTTTGTTTTATTTGCTTTTTCGGCAACGGAAGGCTCTTCTGTGCTTGCCTGGTTGGTGCCCATCCCTTCATCAACTGTCCCATAATTTACCAATATCCCACCAGTACCATCCGGGGGAGGGGGCGGATTTACGAAAACAATAAAGTAGCACAAAGCAATTACAACAGCCAATATAATGCCTGTTGCTAAAAACGCTTTGGGGTAATTATTTTCTTCTTCCTGGTAGTTCATTTGTTAGTTCATGGTTCATGGTTTATGGTTTATAGTCCGTAGCTTCTTACCATGAACTATTAACCATCAACTATGAACTATTTCGGTTCCGTTGCCAAAACCATTTTAATATTTAATTTTTGCGATACATCCATTACGGCCACCACATCCTGTATGGCAACTGTTTTATCAACATACAAAACTATGGTTAATTCTGTTGCCAGCTTTTTATAGCCTCCTAATACAGTTGGCAGGTCATTAACAGCAACAACTTTTTTATCTACCGTGTATTGCAGATCCTTGCTTATGGATACATTGATGGTTTTTTTAGAAACAGACTGCCCTGATGATGATTTAGGCAGCAACAGTTTCACCACATTCGGATTGGTAACCGTTGACGCTATAAGGAAAAACAGGAGCAGGAAAAACATGATGTCGTTCATAGCCGATGTATGCACCTCGGCCGAAACTCCCCTGTGTCTTTTTCTCAAATTCATTTGCTCGGTTCTTCTAACAGGTCAATAAATTCAATGGCATCAGTTTCAAGTCGTAATATTACCTTATCAACCATCATATTTAAAATATGATAGCATACATAAGCAACAATACCTACAAACAAACCAGCTGCCGATGTAACCATCTTTACATAAAGCCCGCCTGATATAACGCCCATACTGATGTTATCCGTCTTTGAGATATCGTAAAAAATTTTGATAACCCCGGCAATGGTTCCTAAAAAGCCAAACATGGGGGCAATGCCAGCTACTATTCCTAAAATACCAATATTCTTTTCCAATTTTGATACTTCAAGCTTGCCAACGTTTTCAATAGCGCCTTCAATATCCTTGATTGGGCGTCCTATTCTTAATAAGCCTTTTTGCAACATCCGGCCAAGCGGCGTATTGCTGTTACGGCAAATGGCAATGGCCGATTCAAGGTTACCCGAAACAATGCTTGATCGTACCTGCATCATCAGGTTCGATTCGTTTGTTGAAGCTTTGCGGATAGTAAAGTATCTTTCAAAAAATATCACCAGGCCTAAAACCGCCAGGATCCCGATCGGGATCATCACCCATCCGCCTTTTATCAACAGATCGCCAAAGCGCAGATCTTCCTGGGGCAGGGCGGCTAATTGCTGGCCTGCATGTTTGGCGGTATCTATAAGCTTATGTGCGGTATCAGTTGCCTGTATAAATAGTAATGTCATCCTTTAAGGTTTTATTTCAAGTATATATGATTTTTTATTGATCTTCCCGGCTTTTTCCAGAACTTTCATTGCTCCATCTGCATCAATTTCTGTTGGGAATGTCCCTACGGAAATTTTTAAACGGGGCCCGGGTGCATCGGTAACTATTTTTGCGTCAACACCCCTAGCCTTTAAACGTTGAACTTCGGTGTTTGCATAATTTATCTGTCTGAAATTGCTGACAATTATTTCATAGCGGGTATGCTTAGTAGTATCTGCAGCAGTTGTAACAACCGGGTTGGTAGCAGGCGGAACTGTTTTTATGACTGTATCTTTAACTGGGGCGGGTATAGCTTTTTTAACGGAATCGGCTTTTACTTCACGTCTGTAAACGGGTACAACGGTGTCTTTTTTACCTGTTATGCGGTTATAGGTTGCGCCTAGCTTATCAAATGCTCCGGGGTAAAACTTGTACACTCCAAATATGGCCAATGCAATCGCACTTACCGCAATTAATATAATAAGCCAAATGCTTATCGGTTTTTTACGCTCGGTTTCTTCTTCAAAATATTGGTCATTCTCATTAGCCTGCGCCGGCATGGGCTTAGTAATTAACACAGGAGCCGGGCCGGGGTCGGTAAATGATGGGTTTGAATTTTGATCGTTTATCGGTTGTCCCTGTTTATAAATGTTTATCGGCGGGTAACCATAAAATGCAGGGTCATCGGGTATTTTATCGTTTGGCTTAAAAACAAGCTGGTCTTTGTCGGTATAAAATAAGCCAAGGTCGGCAAAAAGGTATTTTCCTGTTGATGCTTCCTCTCTTAATTTGCTAACGAATTTTTCGGCAAAGTATTTGGATGATGCCAGCGATATGTTTTTTTTATCGGCAACATATTGTGTAAAAGTATCATCGTCATCTTTAGGCTGCGGCACAAATTTTACCTTGTGGTGGGGTGGATAAAACCTGGCTTCGTTATCATTATAATATCCGTTTACACGTTCGCGCACAAAGTAGCCAAGGCCAGGTACGCTTACTTCCTCGTACTGTCCTAATAATTCGCTTAAATAATCGGCTAAATTCATTTCGCTAAAAGTACGGTTTATTATAAAATATCAAAAAAGCTTAAAAACTATATCCAACGCCGCCAAATATATTAAATCCATAATCAGGATAATATACCCATGTTTGGCTGGTACTGTTTAAAATATTATTCACATGTACAAAAACCGAAAATCTGCTGGTTGCCTTATAATCAACCGCTCCGCTCAAATCTGCAAATGATGCAATTGATGATGGGCCGGTTGTTGTGGCCGATGTTTGGATCTGATGTGGGTCCATTGCAGAGCCACGTACCAGCAAGGTGCCTGATACGGTGATCTTATCATTTATATTAAATACAGTACCGCCCTTAAACAAAAACTTAGGAAGATTCCATGGTTCTGTAACAGTAGCCATCTGGTAATCTTTAAATTCAACCCTGCCAAAAATGTCTACATCTTCCGAGATCTTGTAATCCAATTCGCCGGTAAAGCCGCTCACGCGCGATTTACCTTCATCGTAAATAACCTTAAACCTGTTGTATCCTTTTGAAAAATCAAAGTCGCTCACAAACAGCGGCATGTTTTTAACCTCATTACGGAAAATGGTGGCTTTAAAACCAAGGCCGGGTGCAATGGTGCCTTTTACCCCCGCAGCAATATCAAGCTGGTCAATAGAGTTTCTTAAGTCAATGTTTTGGCCGAGGAAAGGGTTGATCATCGCAAAATCACGCATGGATGATTTGTTCACATCACCTTTGGCCTCAACAAATATGCGTACATATTTAGGAATAACCTGGAGCTCGGCCCTTGCCGCCGGGAATATATAAAAGGCGGATTTGTAACCAAACTGGTCAACAATATTTACACCCGCATCAATTTTATAATTATCGCCCTGGAATTTTATATAAGGATTAAGCCTGATGAGGCTATTGTTATGATCATAAAGACTATCCTTTTGCGTGCTCAGGTCAAGCGATGCGGCCAGGCCTGCATAAAATTGTTTTATAGTTTGATTGAGGAAGCCTGAAAGTACCAGGTTATTTTCCCGGGCCTGGAAAGCATTGCTAAATGCATATCCCTTTAATTTTAGGGCGTAGGTAAAGTCATTTTCAACATCCTTGTAGTTTTTGGCAAGCTCGCCTTCGGCGCCTATGGTGCTGAAATGTTGCTTATCAACCTGCAAAATAGCAGGCGCGTTATACTTATCAAATCCATAAAAATAATTACTGTTGTAATTATAAGTAATGCGGCCGCTTACGCTATTCTCTTCACCAACGCTTTTACCAAATACGCCAACTTCCTCTTTGGCTGTGTTTTGCTTGTACATATTGCCGTTTTGTGCAAAATGTTTAAGCCATCCGCCAACCTGCAGAGCCTCATCGCGTCCATTGGCAAAATAAGCTTCGCCGTAAGTTGTTTTTAAACTTCCCAGGCCGGCTTTTACATAGTTATTTGTTGGTACCGAGTCTTGCTCAGCAGGCCTTTTCATAGCATCCAGGGGCTTAATGCTGGTGTTAAGCTCCAGCCTTTTATCAATGGGGATGTATGTTAAAGGTGCTTTAAACGGCGTTTTATCCTCCAGGTCGGGATTACGGCGGATCTTTACCGCATCAGCCAATACAGGCTTGTAAGCCGTGGTAACCACTATTTCCTGCGATAAATTACCTTCGAGCGCATCATTGCCTTTGCTGCCTTTTTTGGTTGTGTCAACATTAACTTTAGTAGCAGCATCACCTAAGCCTGCCGCACCTTTTTGCTGTGACGATGTTGGTTTGGCAGCTTTTTTCACAACCGGTTTTGCTTTAGGCTTTACAACAGTTTTTGCTGCCGGTTTCTTAGCCTTGTGCTTTGTTTGTGCATGTGCAGGAACAAAGTATAAAGCTATTATTAAGGTAAGCAGCGTGTATATATATTTAAATTTCATTGCTTGTCTCATTTTTATTCTTTGTTATCCTGTTTCTTTTCCTCTGGTTTCTTTTCCTCTGTTCCGGCCGGTTTCTGATCTGCTTTACCACCAGATAGCTGATCAAGCTTTTGCTTGGCTGTTGGTAATATATCGTCGTCGCCTTTGTAGTTATCAATAACACTTTGCAGGGTTGCTTTAGCCTGGAAATTGTCTTTTAGCGCTTCATAATTATCGGCCAGCAAAATAAAGGTTTTGGTTACCCAGTAATCATAATTAGGAAGGTCCTTTACCAGCTCGAAGCAGGTTTTTTGCGATGCCTTAAACTTGCCTTTTTCAAACTCAATTTCGGCAATATTGTATTTTGCTTCGGCTGCTGCAACAGTTTTGGTGTTAGTAAGCGTATAGTTAAATTCAGTTATAGCTTTGGTAGTATCCCCTTTTTGCAGATAGGCCTGACCAGCGTAAAGGCCTGTTTTAAATTTATCCTCCTGGGCGGTTTTTTCATTGCCGCGTATCAGCTTAACATAGTTTAGCGCATCGTCAGGCATTTCCATCTGCGCATAGCAAACCAGGAGGTTATTTATGGCCCAGGTGTAATCTGCTTTATATTCCGAGTTGGTTTCCAGCTTTTTAAGATAAGGGATTGCCTCGTTATATTTCTTCTGATTCATGTATAGTTTTGCCATGCTTATTAACGACTGCTCGGTATATGGGCTTGTCCAATCGTTAAGTATTACATTATAATCTGTTACTGCTTCATCAAGCCTCTTCAGGTTCACCAGGCTTTGTGCCCTGATAAATCTTGCCTGTTTTTCATAGATCGGCTTATTGGGGAACTTATCATAATAAGCATTTACAGCCCCCACAGTGCCCTGCCAGTCGCCCTTTACATACAAGTTGTTAGCTGCTGTTATCATAATGCTTTCCTGGTCAGCCGTTGTATAATTGGCAATAGGGGTAGTTGCAGCATAATTGATAAAGGTTTGTGCATCGCCTTTATCGGTGTAAATTTTCTCAACCTGTTTAAGCGCCAGCTTGGCCTCATCGGTTGATGAATAATCCTTTATAACCGTTTTAAACGACTCCACCGCCAGTGAATCATTACCGGCATTGTAATCAATAAGCCCTATGGTAACTATTGCGCGTGATACGTAACTGCTGGTTGGATATTTTTTTACCATTGCCTGCAGATCGCTTTTTGCCTTGTCGCCTTCATTCTTTAAAAAGTAGGTGTAAGCAATTTCAAACGATGCATCATCGGCGTAATCAGAATTGGGGTAGGTGGTAAGCAAATCAGTAAGTGTACTGATCTTTGTATCCGGTGCATTCTGTAAACCCTGGATCATACCGCGCTGAAACAAGGCATAATCCTGGCCCGGGCTATGCTTTTCAATTATCCGGTTATAATATTCAAGTGCCCGGCTGTAGTTTTTCATTACAAAATAGCTATCGCCCAGGCGGGTCACGGCATCATTTGTTGTATTGGGGTCTTTTTCTTCACCCTGCAAAAACTTTTGAAAATAGGTGGCTGCCTTTTTATACTGCTCATCGCCAAAGGCAGCGTAGGCTAATGCATAATTAGCATAATTGTATACACCGGTTTCGCTGGCTCCGTCAAAAGCGAGGAATTTTTCAAAATTATCAACCGATTCACCATACTTCCTTACCTCGTACATAGCCTCGGCCATCCAGTAAGTGGTCATCACTTCAATTTTATTGTCAACCGGGTTTTTTAATGAACGCAGAAAAATGCCGATAGCATTTTCAAAGGCGCGTTCATTATAAAATTCAAGGCCGCGATAGTAAGTAACTTTTTGATAAGCGGCCAATGCGCTGGCAGATTTATTTGGGATAGGCTCCAGTATTTCAACCGCCTCCTTATAGTTATGTGAGTTAAGCAACTCTTCGCCCAGCAATGTTTTAACTTCGTTGTTACGGGTTGAGTTAGGATAGTTTTTTAAATATAACCTGGTAGCATCAAGCGCCTGGGTATTAAAATCAAGCTCGTATGATAGCTTGGCATATTCGTATAGCGCGTCTTCCTGTAATTGTTTATCAAAGTTAAGTCTGGATGCCGCAAAAAAAGCGCTGCGTGCACTTTGCTTATTATTCATCTTCAGGAAAACATTTCCCAATGTATAATTACCATTCTGACTGAAAACGTCATTTTGTTGCTGCAGTTTTTCGAGCTCGGTTGCCGCTTTCCCAAAATTGCCAACCTTAAAATAGGTATAGCCCATCTGGTAACTATCCTGCGTATTTTGGGTGTGTCCCTGGTCTTCATCCTCAAAACGCCCGTAATACCTCGCAGCATTATCATAATCGGCCTTGGCAAAATATGATGCTGCAATTATGCGCAGCATTTCAGTTTCGTGCTGCTGATGGGTGTTTTTGATGATCGGCACAGCATAGCTTAGCACATCGTCATAACGCTTATCTAAAAAGTAAACGGCTGTTATATAATAGGGATAGCTGTTCTCGTATTTTTTCGAATTTTTAAGCCGCTCAAAATTCACCAGCGCTAAATGATAATCTTTATTCAAATAGGCTATATAAGCAAAGTAATAAACAGCATCATCAGTAAATGGCGAATGCGTGTTTTTTACTTCACTAAAAAGTTGCTGAGCACTTTTATAATCGTTGGTAGCAAAATAGGCATAGCCTTTACGAAATTTGTACTCTGTATTTTGCCTTCCGCTTAATTCACTGGCCTGCACTTTATCAAACCAGTGGAGGGCATCTGTATATTTCTCCTGCCTTGAATAGGAGCGTCCTATTTGGAAGTACGCCAATTTTGTTAAGGGGTTTTCGGGATGTTCCTTTATAAACCGCAGGAACATGCTCTCTGCATCATCATTCCCCAATTCAAGGGCGCATAACGCCTCGTAATATTGCGAGTTCTCTTTTATTAAAGATAGTTCGGATTCAAACTTAGGCTGGGTGCTTGTTTTAACTCTTGAAGTTTCAACCAGCCGAAATTGTTCGGCCGCCGCAACATACTTACCTTTACCAAACAATTCAGTAGCCGCATGATAGGTTCGGTAAACATCAAACGACTGGTTTTGTTGGGCTTGTGTTGTTAAAACAAAAAATATAGGTACAAGAAAAGAAATGTATTTAAGTTTTATCATAAGGAGCAAACTAACGATTTGCGAAAATAGCGAAACCCCAAAAGGTATTCCACAATAGTAATTCACACAGTGTGGAGAACATTGTTTTTTAAACGGATAGAAAATATTGCATGGTATAGGTGTGGAAAACTTTGTGGGATGTTAAGAACCACCCTTGTTGTTTTGAGCAGATCAAAAAAAGTTATAAAGACTTTTTTTAAATTTATGTAATTTTGCATTTGAGCTGGATGTAATACCCTGACCGGCACCGCGTTATTGTTAATAATGATTAAATGTATATTATTATTTATCATCGTTATATTTTCAAGCTTTCAATCCACGCCAAAACAAATTGATGGTATTGTTTTGGTTGATGAACGGTTGCCGGTAACACCTAAAGAATTTTATATAGCTAACGTAATTGATCGGCGTACAGACAAAAATCCGGTTGCATTACTTTTCCCAACCACAAATGTAAAAGGTGTACAACCAAAAACTTACCCCGTTGACTTGCAAGGGGGAGCTTTGCCTGCCATAAAGCAGTTTATTAGCAATAACGTGCCGCGAAATACTAAACTACGCCCGTTAATTATCAGCTTGAAAAAGATAAGTATAAGAGAAACAACCCTGGCAGGCAACATAGTGGAAGGGAGGGTAAATGTGATGTTTTCTTTTGCTCTTGATATAGGAGAGGATGAGATGCAATACCTTGGAGATTATAGCGGCAGTGCGGTTTATAATAGAGATGCAGGGCAGAACCGCGACATAGAACCAACATTGCGCCATGTATTTTTAAATGGCTTGTTATATATAAATACCTGGATGAACCAGCAGGCAGAAACTAATATTAAATTAGCCCGCGGCGTTAAAGTTACATTTACAGATTACAGTGAAAAGCCCGAAGGCGACAGTGTTTACTATACCGTTAAACGGCCTTTAGCCTGGGCTGATTTTCAGTCGAAAATACCAAATAGTAAATATGAGGCGGAGGTGTTTCCAACCCTTGGCTATGATGAACATGCGGAAATTATTAAAGGAATAATTAACCTGAGCATTGCTGTTAAAGCCTGTTTGCCAAAAAGTGCAAGCTGGGCAAAAGAAGGCAGCAAAAATGATTATACTTTAAATCACGAACAGCGGCACTTTGATATTGTGAAAATAGCAGCAGAGCACTTTAAGCAGAAAATTAAAGCCAGGAACCTGCCAACAAATAACTATGACGGCCCAATAAATGAAGAATACCTGGATGCTTACCGCGAAATGAATAACCTGCAAAAGCAATATGATGATGAAACCCATCACGGTACCAATACAACCGAACAGCAAAAGTGGAATGAAAAAATAGATAAGGAACTGAAAGTGCTGGGGGTGAAGGAGTAGTCATTAGTCATTAGTCATTAGTCATTAGTCAGTGGGCATTAGTCATTAGTCATTAGTCAGTGGGCAGTGGGCAGTGGGCAGTGGGCAGTGGGCAGTGGGCAGTGGGCAGTGGGCAGTGGGCAGTGGGCAGAGGGCAGTGGGCAGTGGGCAGTGGGCAGTTTTCCAAACTGGAC
>JAQBOS010000652.1 GCA_028287925.1 Mucilaginibacter sp.
ATGGTGGATCAGCTGCGTTCCTTCGCTTCGGAAGTCACGCGCGTTGCCCGAGAGGTAGGTACGGGCGGCAAGCTTGGCGGCCAAGCGATCGTTCCCGGTGTCGCGGGGACCTGGAAGGACCTGACAGACTCCGTCAACGCGATGTGCGGCAACCTCACGGCACAGGTGCGCAACATTGCCAACGTCACCACGGCAGTGGCGCGAGGCGACCTGTCGCGCAAGATCACGGTAGACGTCCGAGGTGAGATTCTGGAGCTGAAGGACACGATCAATACGATGGTGGACCAGCTCAATTCCTTCGCGTCGGAAGTGACCCGCGTCGCCAGAGAGGTGGGAACGGAAGGTAAGCTCGGCGGCCAGGCTCAGGTCCCGGGTGTTGCTGGCACATGGAAGGATCTCACCGACAACGTCAACTTCATGGCCAGCAACCTTACCGCTCAGGTCCGCAATATCGCCGACGTCGCGACCGCTATTGCGGGCGGCGATCTCTCAAAGAAGATTACGGTTACGGTGTCGGGCGAAATCCTTCAATTGAAGGAAACGCTCAACACGATGGTCGATCAGCTCAACGCGTTCGCCGGCGAAGTGACGCGAGTGGCGCGTGAGGTCGGCACCGATGGCCGGCTAGGTGGTCAGGCCAACGTGCTGGGCGTCGCTGGCACCTGGAAAGATCTGACCGAGAGCGTCAATTCGATGGCAAGCAACTTGACGGCCCAAGTTCGGAACATTGCCGAAGTGACGACCGCCGTGGCCAACGGCGATCTCTCCAAGAAGATCACGGTGGACGTGCGCGGCGAAATCTTGGAGCTGAAGGACACTATTAACACGATGGTGGATCAGCTCAACGCATTCGCCGGAGAGGTAACGCGTGTCGCGCGGGAGGTGGGCACCGAAGGCAAGCTCGGCGGACAAGCCATGGTTCGCGGCGTGGCTGGCACCTGGAAGGACCTCACGGACAGCGTCAACTCGATGGCGAGCAATCTGACCGGCCAGGTCCGGAATATCGCCGAAGTCGCGACTGCGGTCGCGAAAGGAGACCTTTCGAAGAAAATCACGGTGAACGTGTCCGGCGAAATCCTCCAGCTGAAGGAAACGCTGAACACGATGGTCGATCAGCTCAACGCCTTCGCCGGCGAGGTGACGCGTGTCGCGCGCGAAGTCGGCACGGATGGGAAGCTCGGTGGCCAAGCCGAGGTTCCGGGCGTCGCCGGCACGTGGAAGGATTTGACGGACAGCGTCAACTCAATGGCAGGCAATCTGACGGCTCAGGTGCGTAACATCGCCGAGGTGGCTACGGCTATCGCCGGCGGTGACCTCTCACGAAAGATCACGGTGGACGTACGTGGCGAAATCCTTCAGCTCAAGGAAACGCTCAACACGATGGTCGACCAACTCAATCGGTTCGCGGGTGAGGTGACGCGTGTGGCGCGCGAGGTCGGAACAGAAGGTCGATTGGGAGGACAGGCCAACGTGCCCGGGGTTGCCGGCACCTGGAAAGATCTGACCGACAGCGTGAATTCGATGGCAGGCAACTTGACGGCGCAAGTCCGGAACATCGCCGAGGTCACGACGGCGGTCGCGCGCGGCGACTTGTCGCGCAAGATCACCGTGGATGTGAAGGGTGAGATCCTCGAACTCAAGAACACCATCAACACGATGGTTGACCAATTGAATGCCTTCGCCTCGGAAGTCACCCGCGTGGCGCGCGAGGTTGGCACTGAGGGTAAGTTGGGCGGCCAGGCGGAAGTGCCGGAAGTCGCCGGCACCTGGAAGGATCTCACCGACAACGTGAACTTCATGGCGTCGAATCTTACGGCGCAGGTTCGCAATATCGCGGAGGTGGCGACGGCGATCGCAGGCGGCGATCTTTCCAAGAAAATCACGGTGGACGTGCGCGGTGAGATCCTGCTGCTAAAGGATACCCTCAATACGATGGTGGAGCAGCTTCGCTCGTTTGCAGCCGAAGTAACCCGCGTCGCGCGTGAGGTCGGCACCGAGGGCAGGTTGGGCGGACAGGCGGTCGTTCCGGGTGTTGGTGGGACCTGGAAAGACCTTACTGACAACGTCAACCTGCTCGCCGCCAATCTGACGACTCAAGTGCGAAATATCGCGGAGGTAACTACAGCAGTCGCGCGCGGCGATCTGTCGCGCAAGATCACCGTCGACGTGAAGGGCGAAATTCTTGAGCTCAAAAATACTATCAACACGATGGTGGACCAACTCAATGCTTTTGCGGGCGAGGTGACGCGGGTCGCGCGCGAGGTCGGTACCGAGGGCAAGCTCGGAGGACAAGCCGAAGTGCCGGGCGTCGCAGGCACCTGGAAGGATCTGACGGACACCGTCAACTTCATGGCCGCCAATCTGACTGAACAGGTTCGCGGCATCGTGAAGGTCGTGACGGCCGTTGCCGACGGCGATCTCAAGCAGAACCTGACCGTCAAGTCGAAAGGCGAAGTCGCGGCTCTTGCGGAAACCATCAACAACATGACCCATACCCTGGCGACGTTCGCCGACCAGGTCACCAGCGTTGCGCGTGAGGTCGGTGTCGAAGGCCGTCTCGGCGGCCAGGCGAACGTGCCCGGGGCCGCAGGAACGTGGAAGGATCTCACCGGGAACGTCAACCTTCTCGCCGCCAATCTGACGTCACAGGTTCGCGCCATCGCTGAAGTCGCGACCGCCGTGACGAAGGGCGATTTGACGAGGTCGATTCAGGTCGATGCGAGAGGCGAGGTGGCGGAACTGAAAGACAATATCAATACGATGATCGGCAACTTGAAGCTGACGACGGACGTCAATACCGAGCAGGATTGGCTCAAAACGAATCTCGCCAAATTCACCAACATGCTCCAGGGACAGCGTGACCTGACGACGGTCGGTCGGCTTCTTCTGAGTGAATTGGCGCCGCTGGTAAATGCCCAAATGGGGGTCATCTATCAAGTCGAGAGTGAAGAATCTCCTCAGCTGCGTTTGCTCTCGGCGTATGCCGGAGATGCAAGCAGTCCTCACCTAGAGGTCGTTCAATTTGGCGAAGGGTTGGTTGGGCAGTGCGCGGTGGACAAGCGCCAGCGTCTGGTGTCCGACATTCCCTCGGATACGAATCCGATCAACTCCGCGCTTTTGCGTATTGCCCCGAAGAACCTCGTGGTGCTTCCTGTACTGTTCGAAAACCAGGTGAAGGCAATCATCGAACTCGGCTCAGTGGTCTCGTTTACGACATCCCATATGACGTTTCTCAACCAGCTGACCGACAGCATCGGTATCGTTCTCAACAGTATTGAGGCGACGATGCAGACGGAAGGACTACTCAAGCAATCTCAGCAGCTTGCGGGTGAATTGCAGACGCAGCAGCGCGAATTGCAGCAGACAAACGAGCAGCTCGAACAGAAGGCTCAACAGCTTGCGGAGCGGAACGTCGAAGTCGAACGCAAGAACCAGGAAATCGAGCAGGCGAGGCGCGCTCTCGAAGAGAAAGCGACGGAGCTCTCCCTTACCTCGAAGTACAAGTCCGAATTCCTCGCGAACATGTCGCACGAGCTGCGTACACCCCTCAACAGCATCCTGATTCTCGGCCAACAGCTCACTGAAAATCCAGAGGGCAACTTGTCTGCTAAGCAGGTTGAGTTCGCCAAGACTATTCACGGAGCCGGCACAGATCTTCTGAACCTCATCAGCGACATCCTTGACTTGTCCAAAATCGAATCCGGCACGGTGACTGTGGATGCCGAAGATATTTTGATGTCGAATCTGCTGGACGCTGTCGGACGTCCGTTCCGGCATGAGGCCGAGAACCGGCAATTGGCTTTCAATATCGATGTCGATGCCAATCTTGGCCGCAGTATCGTGACTGACTCTAAACGTCTCCAACAGGTGCTAAAGAACCTTTTGTCGAACGCCTTTAAATTCACGGCAGAGGGCGGGGTGCGGCTCAACGTTTCGGCGGCGGTGGGAGGATGGAGCGCCGATCACCCAGTCCTAAGCCAGTCTGCCGGCGTCGTTTCGTTCGAAGTGTCTGACACAGGTATCGGCATTCCGCTTGAAAAGCAGAAGTTGATCTTCGAAGCGTTTCAGCAAGCGGACGCAGGAACAAGCCGCAAATATGGTGGGACGGGCCTGGGCCTTGCCATTAGCCGCGAGCTCGCCAGCCTGCTGGGCGGCGAGATTCATTTGCGCAGTACGCCGGGCAAGGGCAGCACCTTCGTGCTCTATTTGCCGGTGAAATATGCCGGGCCAACATCGGCGCAAAGGGTCCAAAACACGGCTGTATATGGCGGCTCTTCCATCGCCGCTCTTCAGGCCCCCACCCAGGAGCGCATCGCAGAGCAGATCTCAGATGATCGAATGGATCTTGAAGCCGGCGACACCATTCTACTTATCGTTGAAGACGATCTTCATTATGCGCGTGTATTGGTCGATCTAGCTCGCGACACGGGATTCAAGGTCCTTGTTGCCACGCGAGGTGCCGAGGCGCTGGATCTCGCTAAGCAGTTCCAACCCACAGCCGTCTCGCTCGATGTATTCTTGCCGGACATGTTGGGTTGGACGGTGCTTAGCCATCTGAAGCACAATCCGCTCACCCGGCACATTCCCGTGCAGATCATTACGCTCGACGAAGATCGACAGCATGCATTGGCGCGCGGCGCATTTTCTTTCGTCAGCAAGCCTACAACGACGGAAGGTGTCAGCGCGGCGCTTTCCCAGATCAAGGAATATGCGAAGCCTCGCCGAAAACGGCTGCTGTTGGTGGAGGATAACGCCGCCGAGCAGATGAGCATTAAGGAGCTTCTCGGCCACAGCGACATCGAGATTGTGACCACAGGCACCGGAGCCGAAGCGCTTGCGGCGTTGCGGCGTGAGGCATGTGATTGCGTCGTGCTCGACTTACGGCTTCCAGACATGACGGGTTTTGAAGTCCTGGAGCAGATTCGCGCGGATGATACGCTGGTTAATGTGCCTGTCGTCGTTTTCACGGGGCGTGAGCTTTCGATGGAGGAAGATGCTGAGCTTCACACCATTGCGCGCAGCATCGTCGTCAAAGGCGTGGAATCTCCCGAGCGCCTGCTCGACGAGACGTCGCTCTTCCTCCATCGGGTTATCACGGAGTTGCCGATCGAGAAGCAGCGGATGCTTGAGAAGCTCAACAGCTCCGATGAGGATTTGGTCGGTCAGACCGCCTTGTTGGTCGATGACGATGCCCGAAACATCTTTGCCCTGAGCAGCGTCCTTGAACGGCGCGGCATGAAAGTGCTGACCGCCACGACCGGCAGGGAAGCGGTCGAGTTCGTGGAGTCGAGGCCAGAGATAGCGATCGTCCTGATGGATATCATGATGCCGCAAATGGACGGGTACCAGACGATAGGGGTCATACGTGAAAATCCGACCTTTCGACGCCTTCCAATCATCGCCTTGACCGCGAAGGCGATGAAAGGGGACCGCGAAAAGTGTCTTGAGGCTGGAGCTTCGGATTATCTTGCCAAGCCGGTTAATACCGAACAGCTCCTGCTAGCCATCCGGATGTGGCTCCATCGCTGATCGGTAGAAAAATGCGCGACGAAAAGGTCAATATCCTTCTCGTGGACGATCAGCCGGCAAAGCTGCTCGCCTATGAAGTGATACTCAAGGAGCTTGGTGAAAATATAATCGTCGCTTCATCGGGGCGCGAGGCGCTGGGTTTACTTCTTAAGAGTGAAGTTGCGGTGGTGTTGCTCGATGTCTGCATGCCGGAACTCGACGGTTTCGAGCTTGCGGCCATGATCCGTGAACACCCCCGCTTCCGTAAGACGGCGATGATCTTCATATCGGCGATCCAGGTAACCGATCTGGACCGACTCCGCGGGTATGAGATGGGAGCGGTGGACTATGTGCCGGTACCCGTAGTGCCGGAGGTGCTGCGCGCCAAGATCAAAGTGTTCGCTGAGCTATATCGCAAAACTCGCGAGCTTGAGCGGCTAAACGCCGAGCTTGAAGACCGGGTCCGCACTCGCACCGCCGAACTCGAGCTTTCCAACGCACGACTTCGCGAAAGCGAGCAACGCCGGACCCTTGCGATCGCTGCGGGCAAAATGGGGTCCTGGGACTGGGACTGGACCAGCGGGGACTGGATGTGGGACCGCGGCCAGCACCAGATATTTGGCGTCGATCCAGAAAGCTTCGTCGTCACCCCCGAGAATGTACAGGCGTTGCTGCATCCACAGGACATCGGCAAGCTACGTAGGGCGATGGCAAGTTTTACGAGGGGGGTGAAGTCGTATGAGGCTGAGTTTCGGATACGACGGGCCGGCGGGGAAATCCGCTGGTGTATTGGGACGGCTGCCGCGACGCTGGACAAGGAAGGTAGAGTCGTCCGCATAAGCGGCGTGACGGTTGATGTCACCGAGCGGAAAAAAGCCGAACAGCGCCAGGATTTGTTGGCGCGAGAAGTCGATCATCGCGCCAAGAACGCCCTCGCTCTCGTGCAATCCATAATTCGGCTGACCCGTGCGGACAGCGTAGAGAGCTACAGCCACGCAGTAGAGGGCCGGATAACGGCCTTAGCGCGCGTTCACACGATTCTCTCGATTTCGAGCTGGCAGGGTGCGGAGCTTGGAAATCTCATCGCAGAAGAGCTTGCACCATACCGGGTTGAACATCTGATAGCATTTGATGGACCCCGCGTGGAACTCCGACCGGCAACTGCCCAGACGTTGGCCCTGGTCCTGCATGAGATGGCAACGAATGCGGCGAAGTATGGTGCCCTTTCTGCCCCCAGCGGCCGGTTGTCGATAATTTGGCGTGTTGAGGGCGATCAGCTTGCGGTGATCTGGGACGAGTCGGGTGGGCCGACTACAAAAGCGCCGGTCTCTCGTGGATTTGGCACCAGAAGTGTTATTGCTAGCATCGAGTCACAATTAGGCGGGCTCGCGGTATTCGAGTGGCGTGCGCAAGGTCTGCGTTGCGAGTTCTCCGTGTCACTTGCAAGAACGCCCGATGAACCAGTTCAGGAAAAGGCAGAGGCGTCTATACTCTAAAGGTCTTCTAATCCCAGGCCCGAACTAGCGTGATCAGCTAACCGCTGAATTTGATCTCGTCGTCGTAAAGTGGCGCGAATACGCTCGCGCGATATCCGGAGGACGTGATCAAGGCTGTGACACACCCAGTAACAGGCTGCCAACGCAGAAGGATTTCCTACCAACGGTGGGCGAGGTGTATCTGGCGTGCGAGGCGATCGTTCGACCAAGGCGTGAGGCGGCTCGCGTCTGGTGGTGGCAGCATGAAAGGCTTAGAACGCGTCGTTCCATTTTTGCAAAGCTTGCTCCGCCAAGTACCAAAAGTGGGGAGCTTTGCTGATGTCGGTGCGCAGAGCTTCGGCCAGGTTGTAGAACGTTACGAGGGCGGCTTGGTGGACCTGCGCGATATCATCGCTGGTTCCGGTTTTGGGAAATTCAAGTGCCAAGCCTGCCACCATCTTCGCCGCGGCACGCCTTTCGGACGCCTTCGCGGTCTTCAGAATCGCGATGGAGTATCGAGCCTTAATCAAGCTGTCGCTGTCCGTCATTTCCTGCCTGGTCGATTGCACGAATCGGCGTTTTGCGATGCCAAGACTATCAGTCCATCAGCTCGCAATTCAAATGGCAGTCGCAAATCTGGAGCAGCTTCCCGAACACTTGGGCATATCGGTAGTATAGTATCCGTTAGATACGTCCGCGACCGGACGCATGACGCGGCCTGTTCGTTCATTGTCGTTAGTTACCGCCCCCAGCGTCTCCGCCGCCCCTGGAGGTGCGGCCCTCAGATGAGTTGTTCGTTTTGTTTGGTCCGGCCGCGCTATTGCTCCCGCTAAGCGAGTTGGCGTTATTCCCTGTCTCGGATCCAACCGCGCGCGGAGACGAACCGGTCGTGCCGGTCGGTCGATCAACGGCCGTGCCTGTCGAGGTAGTCCCTGGCGTGGTCACGCCGGTGCCGGTCGAATTCATTTGCGGTGCGTTCGGGTTTGCACCCGTCTGAGCGAAAGCGGACCCGCTGATCAGTGCGGCTGCCGCAGTTATCAAAAGTAACTTTTTCATTGAATGTCTTCGCGGGGTTTGATGCCCCTTCCGCAAGAATGCGCGCCTATGAAAGGTGTTCCAATTGATGATTACGCGCGGCCGCAATATTTCGCAACCAGCTGCCTCTGTCAGCGTTGAAATGCGCGTTGCGCGTACTCCTCAGCCCAAGCGCGGCGCGGGAGGCTCCGCCGAATGGACCTCCAGCTTGAGGCGGGGCCTCTCTCGGGCGGATACCCGGGAACATGATGGCTTAATCTGCGTTTCTCTGCGCACTGCGTTCGCAGGGCGGAGCCTTTCACTTGACTATGCGCAGACCGTGCCCCGATGCGAGGCGATCCGCTGCCGCTGGGGCTTCAAGAGCGTCCATCGTGAGAAAGATGCGATCGATTGTCTCTTGGGGATCGCTCTTGTGTCCGGG
>JAQBOS010000192.1 GCA_028287925.1 Mucilaginibacter sp.
TTGGAAATATTTACGTTGACAAATATAACCAGGATAGTGTGCTTGCCAAAGGCACATTCCATACCTTTTTAGCTACAGATGATAAAGCAAATGCTCCCGTTTACAAAGTTGAAGGGACATTTAATTTGAAGTTGAAGTGAAGTAGTTCATGGATCATGGTTAATAGTTCATAGCCGGAGTAAATCCCAAATTGAACGTCGAACCTAAAATCAAAGTAAATCCGAAATCGAAATTCCAAATTTCGAAATCAATAAATCATCCCAACGTAATAAAACCCTTTGCCTTTCACCTTTTACCTTTCGCCTGCCTGAAATGCGGCCTTTTTTGTGTATATTTGCATAAATTTAAAAACATTGATGAAAGTATTTATTGCAGGCTTGCCACTTGAGGTGGATGAGGCCGAGTTAACTGCTGTGTTTGGTGATTTTGGGCCAGTTAGATCGCTCAGGATAATTAAAGACCGCGAAACAAAAGAGAGTAAAGGTTTTGGTTTTGTAGAAATGGCTAATGATGACGAGGCGAAGGAAGCGATTAGGTGTATGAATGGAGCTAGTTATTATGGTCGCCGTATTACGGTTAACGTTGCCGAGGATAAAGGTCCCGGTTTTAACGGTGGCGGTGGTAATAAAGGTGGTTTTAGACGCAATTAATTGCCCATAACAATATTCTTTTTTATTGAGAAAGCTCTCCGATGGATCGGGGAGCTTTTTTTTGCCCCCTAGCCCCCTGAAGGGGGAATTAAATGTATATTTCCCTATAATATTATTATAGGGCCTCGCCTACAGGTATTCAATAAAATGACCCTTACCTCAAACAATTTCCCGTTTTACTGCTTAAATTTGCAGTATGAAACCCGGAGATAAAGTAATCTGCATAAACGATAAGATAGATCCTGAAAAAAATGCGGAGATCCGCCAGGATTTTGAGATCTGGATAACGCGGGATAAGGAATATACCATCCGCGAGATCCTCGATAACGGTGGTATAGTCACCGGCGTACTGCTTGATGAGGTGCATAACTTCCCCAAGTTTTTTAAACTGATAAACCGTTTCCAGGAGCCCGCTTTTGCTATGTGGCGTTTCCGCAAGCTGCAATATGCAAGTACCACTGCTGAAGAGGAAAGCGCTGTGGAAGAATTGGTGAAAGAAGCTAAAGAACTGGTTAAAATAGAACGATAGACATAAATAAATATCATGGAAAAGAAATTTGTTTTGGGCGATGTTGTAGTAATGATTGCTGATGGCCCCAAAATGGCTGTTGAAGGCTACCTTTTAAACGAGGATATAAAAACCGGTGCACTTACTGAAAGCGATGAATTGGTTAACGTAGTTTACTACGACGGTTCAGAATTTAAACGCGAAACCTTTCACCAGGACCTATTGCTTTTCATTGATGAAGTGGAGGGATGAGGTGGGGAAGTCCGGAAGATAGAACAAGTAAGCGATGCAAAGGTGGGTGTCATCCTGAGCTCTGTCGAAGGACGACGTGCGCAGTGGCCCTTTCCGCTTGCTAAGCATTGTACCAGGGCCTTTGCCCGCGTCGCCCTTCGAGAGCCTGCCAATGACACATTATGCAATTTGCTGATTATAAGATATTTATAAAATGTCATTTTCAATGCGATTGTTTGCGCGCAAAAATAGATTACTCAGGGTGACACCCCACACACATTAAATATAATTCACTCATTCACCAACTCACTTATTCACAATTAAAATGAACGACCTTGTACAAGACGATAAAACCTTTGAAGATGGGAACTACGCCGACACAGCTTTAAAGGGCAATGAGTTTAATAACTGCACCTTTAAAAAGTGTGATTTCAGTAATAGCTATCTTATCGCTAACGAATTTATCGACTGTGTTTTTGATGGCTGCAACCTGTCGCAAATGAAGTTGAACAAATGCAGATTAAGCAATGTTGAATTTAAAAACTGCAAGATCCTTGGCGTAAGCTTTATGGATTGTATTGACTTTTTGTTCAGCGTTGGGTTTGATGGCTGCATATTGGATTATTCATCCTTTGGACTCAAAAAAATGATGAAAACTAAATTCAGCAGATGCACCTTAAAGAAAGTTTCCTTTGCCAATGCCAACATTGCCGGCTCTGTATTTAGCGATTGCGACCTTAACGGCGCCATATTTCAGCATACCGACATCAGCCAGGCCAACTTCATAACAGCCTATAATTATGATATTGATCCAGCGCTCAACTCAGTTGAAAAGGCCAGCTTTTCTGTGCAGGGTATTCATGGGCTGTTGAGCAAGTACCAGTTAAAGATAGTTTAGCTTACCGCATTGTAATGTTTTAGAATGATAAGCATCGCCATAAGCAGCGATGCCAGTAAGGCCATTGCAAGCCATGGGTTGGGTTGTTTAATTAAGTTCATAGTATTAATATTTATCGAATTTGTCATTGAGCGCAGCGTGGCAATCTCATATTTTACAGAGCGGGTAGAACGGTGGAGCACCTGCAAAGCGTAAATGCATAGTTCGCGATTGCCGCGCTGCGCTCGCAATGATATAGTTTATTGATGTTTATTCTTTTAAAAAGAGAGCTCTCTTTTCTTCTATCATCCCAGTCAAATCCGCCCCTTCCCCAATAATATTGTTTAAAAATGCATCCGAAAGTCCGGAGGATTTGTATTATGATAAATATGCTAATTGGAATAATTTCTATTAAAAAAATAAATAAAATTTGACTTTTTCCTGCTTTAGGACTTTTCGGACTTCCGGTCTTTCGGACTAATACAAAACCATATCTTCGCCCAGTGTTTGGGTTTCAATTAGCTGGGTTAGTAAAAGTTTAAGCACCGTTTCGCGGGCATTTTGCTGCTCATTAAGCGTGGCGTCATCCTGGTACCAGCGGACAGGCGCATTTATTTCGATGCTGGCCTTATACACGTAATTTTTAGTTGGATGCATTTTTGAGCCTTCATAGCTGTTAAGCTGTTCGTCCTTTATTATTTTGGCGAATTGCTTTACCGGGATGTCAACCTGCAGGCATTCATCAAGCGTGTTTTTAAAATCGTGCTTGTCTTCCAGCCATAGGGTTAAAGTGTCTTCGGTTAGGTCGTGGTCGGCAATGGTGATGCGGCTGTAGTCGTAATCAACAGAGATGATGAGCCACCACAGTTTGTCTTTTAGTTTTTGAGAAATCTTTATCATATTAATAGTTCATTAGTTTATTTGTTCATTAGTTCATTGGTGGAAGGTTGGTGAGTTTATTGTCTGCTGGTTACCTGGTTTAATAGCATTGATGTTTTACAGCTTATGCCGCTTTGCACCAATGAACTAATAAACCATTGAACCACTGAACGATCAACGAAACTTCGGTTCCCAGCCGGGGATGTACTTTTGGATGGCGGCAATTTCATGCCTGTACTTTTCGCAAGCTGACTGGTAGGCGTTGTAGCGTAACAGGGCTTCATTTTCGTGTTCATGTTGTTGTATACCGTTTTGTTGCGGGTTGTTTGTTGTGCCGATGGCTGAGTAGGCGAGGTGCATTGTGGTTTTGGTTAGTCCATGGTCAATAGTTCATAGACCATGGTTAGTTATTGTTTATGTTGTTTTCACTTTTTGGGAATGAATCAGCCGGGCGGTTCTCTTCCTGTAAAACATTCTGTATATTCTTTACTCATGTGTTTGGAACTTAATTAAATTTGTACTACTTTAGTGAATTATTACGTTACAAATATAAAGAAATATCTTTATTAAAATCAAGAAAAATATTAATTAATTTTTATTGTTATGGATGAGCAGTTGAAACCCAATAAAATTAAAACCATAAGGCCCGAAACCCTGGAGTTTATTATCATGTATAACCAGCTTCGCGGTAAAGCGTTTAATGGGAACGCCGAGCTTGCCGAGGTGCTTGGATTTAACTCGCCAAGTTCAATTACCGAGATAATAAAGAGCCGACAGAACATTGATCCAGAAAAACTAAAGATATTTAAAGAAAAATACAGTGATTTCTTAGTTGGTAAAAAAAATACAGTTAATTCTGAAGCTGCAGGGCCTGTGCGCCTGTTTGAGGGGATCCCTATGTACGAAATAATAGCTACAGCATCGGGTGTTGAAGTTTATAACGATATTAATGATTCGCGGCCGGTTGGCCATATGAACTTTCCGGGGATTGAGGAATGCGACTTTGCCCTGCCGGTTTGGGGGCACTCCATGTATCCATATTTGGAAAATGGCTGCTGGGTGGCGCTAAAGATAATCCACGATAAAAAGATCCTTCCCGGCGAAGTATATTATATTGAATGGGGCGACTACCGTATGTACAAACGCCTGCTTGCCGGCGATAATGAAGAAGAAGTAATTGCCCACTCAGATAACGTTACCGAACTAATTGGCAACCGCCTTAAGTATGCCCCTTTTGTAATCAAGATTGAAGAAATTAAAAAGCTGTGTTTGGTGAAGGATATTCATAAGAAGCATAATCATTAGTTAGTGATTAGAGACTGGAGATCAGAGATTAGTTAATGCGGATATTAATGGGTTGTTTTTTCAATACATAACACTTATCTCGTTAATAATCAATAGTATTGATAAACCAATTATTAAATACTATTAATATGAAGTACTACATTGAAGGATGGAACGCCAGGCAAGCATGGATTGACCTTGGCACCGAAGAAAGGGGCGCTTACATGGCGCAGCTTGCACCGGCAATACAGCAATTAATTGAACAGGGAGTTGAAATAATCAGCTGGGGGGCCAATGATCCCGATACTGATAAACGGATGGGTTTTGATTTTTTCGCGATATGGAAATTCCCTTCAGATGAGTTTGCCAAAACTTTTGAAACCATGGTTGCCGATGCCGGCTGGCACAATTATTTTGAACAGCAAAATATGAAAGGCAATCCGGCTAGTCCGCAGGAGGTTATTGGGACGCTTATTGGTATGTAGGTAGTCCGAAAGTCCGAAAGTCCGGAAGAAAAAAGGGGAAGTCCGAAAGTTTGAAAGAAAGAGCAGAAATATGGACTTTCAGCTGCTAATTACTTATCTTTCGGACAATATAACTTTGCCGACTTTACAGACTATGATCCCAACCAAATACCCTTACAGCCTGAGTTATAGCCTTGCCAGCTTTTTAGTAATGCTGGTATTAATGCTGTTGCTGCTTACAAATGTGCTGGGAAGCAATAGCAAAGCCGGCTGGATAGTTTATGGCGTATTTGTAATTGTGTTTGTTTTGATAAGCGCATTGCTGATAATTAAACGGATAATCCCGGCTATTAAAGGAGAAACAGCGCTGGAACTAAATGAAACTTGCCTGGTTGATTATATCCGTAACATCACAATTGACTGGAAAGATATTAACGAGATCAGCCTGATCAATGGCAGAAGTTCCTCACTCATCCGGGTTAATTTAAAATGGGTATCTGACCATGGCAGCGAGATCGCTATCCCGCTTCGCTTTGTTAAGGGCAGGGATAAGGATATTTATAACGAGATGAAGGCCTATTTAGCAAAGGCCGGTGGCGATATCATATTATAATATTATTTTTGATGATGGAGCGGTGTTGTTGCCGCAGCTAAATTGACATCCTAAACCTTAAAGCACCTATTATGGCAGCCAACACTATTGATGATGTACTTGCACAACTTGAAAACATTATTGCAGAAAGCATTAAAACCAACGACCGTATGGGTTATTTTGCAGCCTTATATTATAAGGTAACGGCCAGTGTAAAGGAAGGGATAGCCAAAGGCCAGTTTGCAAATGGCCCTCAAATGGAAAAGTTTGACATAGTGTTTGCCAGCCGCTACCTTGATGCTTTAACTGCCTGGAAAAATAAACAACCGCTTTCGGCATCA
>JAQBOS010000464.1 GCA_028287925.1 Mucilaginibacter sp.
AACGTTTTCAGCGCGAAATTGATCTGGCTGTTGAGGTCCAAAATATGCTGATCCCTTTAAAGGCTTATAAAGATGAGAGCGTTGAGGTTAGCGCCCGCTATATTCCCCATCAAAATATTGGGGGCGATTACTTTGATTTTATCCGGCTTAATGACCATGAGTTTTTATGGTGCATTGCCGATGTATCAGGCAAGGGAATTTCTGCCGCGCTGTTAATGGCAAATTTCCAGGCAAGCTTACATGCGTGGTCGGCTGTTGAAGATGACCTGGCCAATATTGTTGAACGCTTAAACAAAATTGTTATCACTAATACCAAAGGCGAAAGGTTCATCACCCTTTTCCTGGCTAAATACAACGAAAGAACCCGTAAGCTCTGTTACATTAATGCAGGCCATAATGCAACCGTTGTGTTCTCGCAAAATGAAGCTATAACGCTTAAGCTGGGCACTACCATGATTGGTGTTTTTGACGAACTCCCTTTCCTTAACCAGGGAGAAGTGGACATTGAACCCGGCAGCCTGATAGTAAATTATACCGATGGCTTAATGGACCATGAGCACAGCAACAAAAACTGGAACGAAGAAAACCTGATAGAATTTATAAAAACCCACGGGCATCTTCCCCCAAATGATTTTAACGAATTATTGATGAACCACATCAACCTGGTTATAAAAGGCAAGCCAATTGATGATGTGACTTTATTGACTTTGAGGATTTTTTGACGCCCTTGTTGGAGTTGTCTCCAACAAGACGGATGAGGCTTTGAAGAAATATAAAGCCGGAGAAAATCAATGTCTGAGAGTCCACGTCACAAACATATTGACGCCCTTGTTGGAGTTGTCTCCAACAAGATGGATAAGGCTTTAAACAAATATGAAGCCGTAGAGAATAATCAATGTCTGAGAGTTCACGTCACAAACATATTGGTTTTGTTGGAGACAACTCCAACAAAGGCATCAGAAGGTGAAAACTTTTCAACAAATCAAAAACATTTACAACAACTACAACTATTACAACGTTTTCAACTCAAATGCTACTATCACGATACCAATATGAATACTTAGAAGCCGGCTGTGATGAAGCAGGTCGCGGATGTTTGGCAGGTCCCGTCTTCGCTGCAGCGGTAATACTTCCCGATGATTTTGACCATGCCCTGCTTAACGATTCCAAACAATTAAGTGAAGAAGTAAGGTATGAGCTCCGCATTGAAATTGAGCAGAAGGCCATCGCTCATGCTGTAGGGATAGTTGATAATTTAGAAATTGATGCCATAAATATCCTGAACGCCTCTTTTTTGGCAATGCACCGGGCAATTGAGAAATTACATTTAAGTCCGCAATTTTTAATTATCGACGGCAACCGGTTTAACAAGTACCAAAACATCCCGCATAAGTGCATTATTGAAGGCGATGCCAAATATTTCAGCATTGCAGCGGCATCCATACTGGCAAAAACCTACCGCGACGATTACATGAAACAAATAGCCACCGAACATCCGGAATACGACTGGCACAAAAACAAAGGCTACCCCACCATAAAACACCGCAAAACAGTTTTGGAAATCGGCTATACCCCGTATCATCGCCGCACATTTAAGGTAACTGACCCGCAATTGGAGATGTTCTGAACCGGAACCGGGATTAAAGGATTTGAGGGATTTTCTGCTGAATTATGTGCCTTACGTAAAGGCGTATTGCATACGCCTTCGCCAACAAGATGAGTTTACCTCACGCCTGAATCTCATTCCTAATTTGAAAGTAAGCGATTTCTTCATCAATATTAAAAATTACATTTATTGTAATAGTTATATCAAAAAATCCACTAAATCACTGCTCCCGCCCTTCCTAATCGCCTATTTTTTATACTTTTGTTAAAAATCGGCAAAACCATTGAGAATCCTTATTTTAACCCATCGTGTTCCGTTTCCGCAAAATGGCGGATACTCAATTGTGGTAAGCAATACCATACGTGAGCTGGTGAACCTTGGGCATGAAGTTTCATTGGTAGCGCTTAACGCCAAAAAAAATCATCATGAAAATAACGATGATGATAATGACCTGCTTTCAAAAATAAATTACCGGGCTTATGATATTGATATTAATGTATCGGTGTTTGATGTTGCCGCAAACCTGTTCAGCAAAACTTCATTTAACATTGATAAATACTACGACCCTGAATTTGAAAGATTGCTGATCCGCGAGCTAAGGATAAAGGATTATGACGTTATCCAGTTCGAAGGGCTTTTAGTTTCCCTGTATTTGGCAGCAGTGCGCAAAGTTTCAAAAGCAAAGCTCATCTACCGCTCACATAATATTGAGAACCAGATCTGGCAGCGGCTCTCGGAACAAAAAAGTGATCCGTTTAAAAAGTCGTACCTGAAGATGCATGCCAAACGGATAAAAAACTATGAGCTGCAGCAATTAAATAATTTCGACGGAATAGCTGTTTTCACGCAACAGGATAAAAGCACCCTGCTTGAATACGGCACAAAGATCCCTATTGAGATCTTGCCGGTAGGCATAAATCTTGATCATTATAAACCCGATTTTAGCAAAACCGAGTTCCCCAGCCTGTTTTTTTTGGGCTCGTTAGATTGGCTGCCAAACCGTGAAGGTATTGAATGGTTCATTGAAAATTTCAACAAGGATTTAACCGATGGAGACCTGCG
>JAQBOS010000201.1 GCA_028287925.1 Mucilaginibacter sp.
ACAAGGGCGAACATGGTTAAAAGGTTAACAGATAAACCAAAGAGATTCATAAAGAAAAAGGTACCAATGATATCAACCGGAACAGCTATAGCCGGGATCTATGTGGACCTGATATCTTGCAGGAATATAAATACCACGATAAATACCAGCACAAAAGCCTCTATCAATGTATGCTCAACCTGGTTAATTGATTCATCAAGGTCGGTTTTGGTACGATAAAACTGGTTGTATTTGATGCCTTTAGGAAAATCCTTTGATAATTTTTCCATCAGCTTATCAATGGCGATCTGGATTTCGTTGGCGTTTGAACCTGACAATTGTACTACACCAATAGTAATACCATCATGCCCGTTTAAACGGTTCACACTACCATAGCTATAAGCACCCAATTCAACACGTGCTACATCTTTTAAACGCAATACAGAACCATCTGCATTTGCACGGATAGCAATATTCTGATATTCTTCCGGTGTGGTAAGCTTACCTTTATATTTAATTACATATTCAAATGCTTCCTGGCTTTGCTCGCCGAATTTACCAGGCGCTGCTTCCAGGTTTTTGTCCTGTATAGCGGCCGTTACTTCAGCAGGAGTAATTTTGTAAGCTGCCAATTGGCCGGGGTTCAACCAAACCCGCATAGAGTAATCTTTAATACCACCAAATACACTGGCAGAACCTACACCCGTGATACGTTTGATCTCGGGAATGATATTAATCTGTGCATAGTTATTTACAAATACAGCATCGTATTTTTTTGTATCTTCTGAGTAAATACCTATAGCGCCAATAAAGCTGTTTTGCTGTTTGGTAGTGGTTATACCATATTGCACAACCTCGGCAGGTAATTGGCTTGTTGCTTGTGAAACGCGGTTTTGAACGTTCACAGCCGCCTGATCGGGGTTAGTGCCTTGTTTAAAGTAAACCGTGATGCCTAATGTACCATCATTACTGGCAGAGGAAGTCATGTATGTCATGTTTTCCACACCATTGATTGCTTCTTCCAATGACGGTGTCACGGAACGTAAAATAGTCTCGGCATTAGCGCCGGGGTACACCGCGGATACCAATACCGACGGGGGAGCGATATTCGGAAACCGCTCTAAGGGTAACTTTGTTAAACCAAGTACACCAAGTATCACCAATAAAATGGAGATAACTGTTGAGAGTACCGGTCTTTCTATAAATTTCTGAAACATGACTTTAATATTTAGATGTAAGACAACGAGAGTCAAGAATCAAGACAGATTTACTTGTCTTTTACTTGTGTTGGATATGACGCTTTATCTTGACTCTTGATTTCTTGATTCTTGATTCTCTTAATTAGTTTTTTGCAATTGCAGCTGTCTTTTCAGGCGCTTTTTGAGGATGGATCACCATGCCTTCCTGTAAGTGATCAATGCCGCTTAATACAATCTGATCGCCTACTTTTACGCCGTCTTTAACCAGGTAATTGTCGCCGTTTTTGCCAATAATAGTAATGGCTTGCTTTTTCACCTTGCTGCTATCGCCCACGGTGAATACAAATACTTTGTCCTGCATATCAACAGTTGCCGATTCAGGTACTATTAAAGCATCTTTATGTTGCAGGCTTAAACGAACTTTACCAGTATTACCTGAACGTAACAGACCTTGTGGATTAGCAAAACTTGCACGTAAGGTGATAGCACCGGTAGTTTTATCAAACTGGCCGTCAATCATATCAACTTTTCCCTGTTTGCCATAAGCTGTATTATCAGCAAGCAATAAAGATACAGTTGGTAATTTTGATAATTTATCTTTCAGTGTTTCGCCTGGATATTGTTCTTTAAAGGCTACAAAATCCTTTTCGCTCAATGAAAAATAAACATGCACATCATGCACATCTGATAGTTGGGTTAATGCTTCAGCGTCAGCAGGTGCAACAAGGCTTCCCTGTTTTTTAATTAAACGGCCAATGTAACCGCTTACAGGTGCTTTTATTAAGGTATAACCTAAGTTGATCTGCGCTGTGTTAACATTTGCTTTTGCCTGTTCGATATTTGCTTTGGCAACATCATAAGTTGCTTTTGCAGTTTTTAACTGATAGTCTGACACTACCTTGTTTTGAACCAGCGGGGTTAATTTGTCAATCTCTAATTGTGCATTGGCTGCTGCTCCTTCGGCTGCATGCTGGCTGGCAATTGCGTTGTTTAAAGCTGCACGGTATGGCTGCTCGTTTATTTTAAATAAAGGCTGACCGGCGCTTACAAAAGAACCTTCGTCAACAAATACTTTATCTAACGCGCCGCTTACCTGGGGGCGTACTTCTACGTTAACAGTTCCTTCTATTGATGCAGGATATTCCTGGTAAGTAGTGTCGGTACCTGTAACTATTGTGGCCACCGGCAATGATGGCGCGGGAGGTGCTCCACCTGCCTGCGGCTTTGGTGAGCAACTGTATAATGAAATTGCGAGGATCGCTAAAATGAAACTTTTCATGATTGTATTGTTATTGTATTGATGCATTGTATAAATTTTAATTGTGAATTGGTGCGTTAGTGAATTAATGATTTTCACTTGTTTTTGCTATCTGCAACACGGATTATAAGAAACCATAATACTTGTTGCAACATTATTTGTTTTAACATTATTAAACTGTTTAACACTGTTAAATATTGAGGTGTGGGTTGGATTCTGTGTTTTCATAGCTGCATGTGTTTAGTTGTTAATGATTAATTAATATTAATTTAACACTGTTAAATAATTTAACGATGTTATTTTTTTGTTAAAAAATTACTCGGTCATGGTCCGTATTATGCCACTTATTGCATCTTTTAATACGATGCGGTTAATCTCGTCTGAAGAACCACGACTTAATAAATTAATGGATACCAGCCCATGTACAACAGACCAAAAGGTATAATACTTTGTACAGATCACATCCCCTTCCAAATCTTCAATATTCATGTACTCACCTATTACTTCGCTAAACAGCTCATAAGGTATATCTGCCTCAGGCAAACCATTTACCAAATCGCAGCTACAGTTTGTAGTTACGCCAAACATGCCCTGGTAAAGTTCTTTGTTTGCAAAAGCAAAATTCCAGTAGCTAAGCCACATGTCTTCCAACTGTTTAGCCGGCAGGCGGTGCCTGTCCCTGGCCTCTGTTAGTTCTTTCGCCAGCTTTAAATATCCCTGGCGGGTAAGCTCCAATAATATTGCATCTTTGTTTGAAAAGTATTCATATATAATAGGAGCAGTATATTCAATAACATCAGCAATTTTGCGCATGCTCAAGGCTTGCCATCCCTCTTCCTTAACAATCTGAAGGGCGGCATCCAGGATGTTGCACCTGGTTTCTTCCTTCAATCGTAATATCCTGTCTTTACTAGCCATTTTGTTTAGGCATTAAATAATTTAACACCGTTAAGCAAATGTACAGCGATAAATTACTAAGTGTGTTCATTCTATTGTCATTTAATTATTGATGGAATGTCATTAGAAACAGGGTTTTGATAGAAATAAGGCTAAAATTTGAATGTTTAACTATTAAAATTATTAAAAAATCGCCTTGTTATTCTGCCCAACAAGCAACTTTAACGCCCCCCGGCAAAAAGGTTCGTTGATTGTCATGCCCGGAGGTTGCTTTCCCGATTAAAATCGGGACGGGCTGTTCCTCATGATAATGATCTGTTTCCTTTTTATTAGTAAACGGTACACTGATTATCAATACTTGAAACCCACTGCTATGTAACTTATATTTGCTTTATGCAAAACCAGCTTATCAAATACCTGCAATTAATAAGGCATATCTCTGCCGAAGATGCACAGATCATTTCCTCCTGCTTTGAGCATAAGGTTTTTAAAGAAGGCGATTACTTGTTTAAGGGCGATGGCAGGGTTTGCCGTGAGCTGTTTTTTTTGTGCAAAGGCGTATTGCGCATTGTATCTGTTAATGATAAAGGCATTGAGCTAACCCATTATTTTTACAAGGAAAACCAGCTTAGCACCATATTGCAAAGCTTTAATGACGAGGTGCCAACATCAGCAGCCATCCAGGCATCCTGCGATGCCGAAGTGCTGGCAATTAGTAAAAGCAGGCTACTTGAATTGTATAAGCAGCTGCCTTATATGAAAGAGGTTATTGATCAGCAAAATCAATTACGGCTGATTGAGAAGATAAACATCCGGAACACTTATTTAGGTGAGGATGCTGAGAACCAGTATAAGCTATTCATAATGCAAAACCCGGATATCGCCTTGCGGGTGCCCTTAAAGGATATTGCTTCATACCTCGGTATCACACCACAATCATTAAGCCGCATCCGTAAAAATATAAGTTAGTTATGATTGAGATAAGAAAAGCCACATCTGCAGATCATGACCAGATCTGGGAGATCATTCACCAGGTAATATCTAAAGGAGATACTTACGTGTTTGATCCGTCATCACCCAAAGAAAAAATGCTTGATTTTTGGTGCGGCGATGGTAAACATACTTATGTTGCCACTGTTGCCGGCAAAGTTGCCGGTACCTTTCTTTTAAAAGATAACCAACCAGATTTGGGAAGGCACGTTGCAAATGGGGCTTATATGGTATCGCCAGACGCTGCCGGATTGGGAATAGGCAGAATAATGGGAGAGTTTTCAATTGAAGCAGCCAGGCAACTTGGTTACAAGGCTATACAATTTAACTTTGTTGTTAAAAGCAATGAGCGTGCGGTAAGGCTTTGGGAAAAGCTGGGTTTTCAAGTTATCGGTGAGATTCCAGACGCATTTGATCATCAGCAAAATGGCTTGACCAACGCCTATATTATGTACCAAAAGCTTTAATATAAATTATTACCTATCGTCATTTTTACCATTTGGTAACTTAAAGCGGAATTTTCTTGCTCACCTTTGTTATATCAAACAAAAGGAGAAAACTATGGCAAGAATATTCATAACCGGATCGGCAGATGGGCTTGGTAAAATGGCTGCACAGCTATTGGTTGCCGAAGGTCACGAAGTGGTGCTCCACGCACGCAATGAAAGGCGGGGCAAAGAAGCATTACTCGCAGTTCCCGGCGCAGAAACAGTAGTTACGGGTGATCTTTCAAGCATAGCAGAAACAAAACAGGTAGCCGAACAGGTAAACAAACTGGGCACATTTGATGCCGTGATCCATAATGCAGCGGTAGGCTACCAGGAACCAAGCCGTATAAATACTGTTGATGGCTTACCACATGTGTTTGCCGTAAACAGCTTAGCGCCTTATATACTCACCTGCTTAATTACTAAACCCAAAAGGCTCATCTACCTTAGCTCGGGCCTGCACCGGGATGGTGACCCAAGTTTAAGAGACCTTGCCTGGACAGACCGCAGGTGGAACGGTTTCAGCGCCTATGCCGATTCAAAACTGCATAATGTAATACTGGCTTTTGCCATTGCCCGCAAATGGGCTGATGTGTATTCAAATGCGCTTGAACCGGGCTGGGTAGCCACAAAAATGGGTGGACCGGGTGCACCTGATAGCCTGAAAGACGCACCGATAACACAAGCCTGGCTGGCTGTAAGCAATGATGCCGAAGCGATGGTAAGCGGGAAATACTTTTATCATAAAAAGCTCCGGGATTTTCATCCGGCAGCAGCCAGAGTTGAGATACAGGAATTATTTTTGGCTGAATGTGAAAGATTGTCGGAGGTGAGATTGGGGTAAGTATTGAGTGCGAATGTATTAACGCAAATGCATTTGCGTTAATATCGCGAGAAGATCTTACTCACCCGGTCGACGCTTCGCTGCGCGGAAAGAGGGCAAAGAAGTTTTTTTCTTTCTCCACCTCTTTCCGCCGCAGGCGAAGAGAGAGGTCGACCAGCGAAGCGTCGTCGGGTGAGTGAACTATACACCCGGCAAGTGAATTAACTTAATTTAAAAACTCTACATAAAAAATAAAATGAGCACAACAAAAATAGGCTGGATAGGTCTCGGTAAAATGGGGATCCCGATGTCGCAGCAACTGGTAAAAGCGGGTTACCCGGTTAGCGTTTATAACCGGAGCAAGGGTAAAGAAGATGTTTTAAGATCGATAGGTGCAACGGCTACCC
>JAQBOS010000225.1 GCA_028287925.1 Mucilaginibacter sp.
CATCATTTTTGAAGCAAATTGTTTGTACAGCAATTCCTGGGCCTTTCGCTCGTTGGCTTTGCATCTTTTAATCAGCTCGTCGATTGTATATTTATGCTCCAAAAACATCATTTAAAGGTAAGATGAAAAGGAGAGCGAAATGGTTGCATGGGATTAAAAATAATTTTAATAACTTGCTATTCTATCTACTTATAAATACATGAAAACATTTAACCTGACCTTGATTTTTATTTTGGTGTTATTTACCTGCTCCATCGCGCAGCAAAATCCGAATGATACCTATACGCTTTTAAAACCCGACCGTGTTTTTGACGGACAGCAAATGCATGCCGGCTGGTGGGTGCTGGTAAAAGGAAACCGTATTGAAGCTGTGGGTGAGCCAAATACCATAACTGCTCCGTCATCAGCAAAGATCATTGACTTAAAAGGGAAAACCTTAATGCCCGGTATGATAGAAGGGCACTCGCATTTATTTCTGCACCCTTACAGCGAAACCAGCTGGACTAACCAGGTATTAACCGAAAGCCGTGCCGAGCGCACTGCCCGTGCTGTAGTACATGCTAAAGCAACACTGATGGCGGGCTTTACCACTGTGCGTGACTTGGGTACCGAAGGGGCCGGGTATGATGATGTGGGACTAAAAGCAGCCATTATAAAAGGTGTTATTCCTGGTCCTCGGATGCTGGTTGCTACCCGTGCTATTGTTGCTACAGGCAGTTATGGCCCCAAAAGCACGGTTGCCGAAGCCAGCATAATTAAGGGTGCCGAAGAAGCTGATGGAATAGACGGCATTACCCATGCAGTGCGCTCGCAAATAGGCTATGGTGCTGATGTGGTTAAAATTTATGTTGATTACCGTTGGGGGGCGAATGGTGCCGCTGAGCCTACCTTTACCGAAGCAGAGTTAAAAACAGCGGTAGAAGTTGCCAAAAGCAGCGGCCGCATAGTTGCCGTACACTCCGGTACCGCGGAGGGGATGCGGAGGGCCATAGCCGCCGGAGTAACCACTATTGAGCATGGTGATAACGGCACCCCGGAATTATTTAAGCTGATGAAAGAAAAGGGAATAGCCCTTTGCCCAACGCTGGCTGCTACCGAAGCGATAGCAACCTATGTAGGCTGGGAAAAAGGCAATGGCCCCGATCCGGAGAGCGTCAAGCAAAAGCATATCTCGTTTACCCAGGCATTGCAAGCTGGGGTAATCATCTGTATGGGGGGTGATGTCGGCGTGTTCCCGCATGGCGATAATGCCCGCGAAATGATCCTGATGGCAGACTACGGAATGAAGCCAATTGATGTATTACGATCAGCTACAACTGTAAATGCGACAGTTTTTCAATTAAAAGACCTTGGTAATATAAAAACTGGTTATATTGCGGATATTATAGCCGTTGAAGGCAATCCTGTTGATGATATTAAATCAGTAAAACAGGTAAAGCTGGTGATGAAAGACGGCGTGATATATTAGGAAAAAGAGAGCCAGGAGATTAGGAGTCAAGAATCAGGAAAACAGGGAGTTTTTACATCTCCGGTGGACAAAACTGATCAGACTATAGACTTAAAAGTAACGTATTAATCCTTTTGTTTTTTATCCTGACTCTTGATTCCTGACTTCTTGAATCTTAACTGCATTATAAACCGAACCAAAAAATAGATATCATCATGAACAAAATAAACTCCAAAGGTTTGTTAACAGGGGCAATTATTGCGCTTTACGTACTGTGCAGCGTTTCATTTACAAAGGCGCAGGATGTAATTATCCCCATAGAAACAAAAGATAATGCGCTGGTATTGCAGGTAACGCCAGACAAGCTGCTGAATATGGTATATTTTGGCGGTAAGCTATCTGATAAAAACGAATACGCCGCTCTTACTAAAGCATACAAATTTGGAGGCACAGTAGGCACCTATAATAATGCATATACTACAGCCGGCACCCGTAACCTTATGGAGCCTGCCATTGCAGTAACCCATGCCGATGGCAATAAATCATTAGAGCTAAAATATGTTAATCATACGGTTACAAAAATTAATGACGATGTAAGCTTGCTAAGCATCAGCCTTAAAGATTCTGTTTATGATTTTGAGGTTACGCTTAATTATCAAACCTATTATAACGAGGATGTAACCGAGCAGTGGAGCGTTATAAAGCATCATGAAAAAAAGGATGTGGTGCTCAATAAATATGCATCGGCAAACCTTTGCATTCACGCCGGCAGCTATTGGCTTAAACATTACCATGGCGATTGGGCACAGGAAATGCGCCCCGAGGAAGAACAGCTTAATCACGGCCTGAAAATCCTCGACTCAAAGCTTGGCTCAAGGGCCGATCTTTTTCAGCCGCCTGTATTTATGGTATCACTTAATAAACCCGCTACTGAAGATGAGGGCGAAGTGATGTACGGCAACCTGGAGTGGAGCGGCAATTTCAGAATCGACCTTGAGGTTGACCCGGCCAATAACCTGCGCCTGGTAGCTGGAATAAACAACTTTGCGGCTGATTACAATCTTAAAGCCGGTGTTGAATTTGAAACACCAAAGTTTGTTTATACCCTTACCAACAAAGGCAAAGGCGAAGCCAGCCGCAACCTGCAAACCTGGGCGCGTAAATATAAAATTGTTGATGGCGGGGGCTCACGGTTAACCCTGCTTAACAATTGGGAATCAACCTATTTTGATTTTAACGAGGATAAGCTCGCCGGGCTTTTAAAGGATACCAAAAAACTGGGGGTAGATTTATTTTTGCTGGATGATGGCTGGTTTGGTAATAAATACCCGCGCAACGGCGATCATGCAGGCCTTGGCGACTGGCAGGCTAATAAAGCCAAACTGCCCAATGATATTGCCTTTTTAACAAAAGAAGCTAAAGCCAATGATGTAAAATTTGGCATCTGGATTGAGCCGGAGATGGTGAACCCTAAAAGCGAGCTGTACGAGAAGCACCCGGACTGGGTGATAAAACAGCCCCAGCGCCCTGAAATTTATATGCGCAACCAACTAGTGCTTGATCTCTCCAATCCTAAAGTTCAGGATTTTGTGTTCGGCGTGGTGGATAACCTCTTTGTTAAAAACCCTGACCTGGCTTATATAAAATGGGATTGTAACTCGATTATTTTTAATGCTTACTCGGCTTACGAAAAAAATCAATCTAACTTTTATACCGATTATGTTTTAGGGCTTTATAAGGCGCTTGACAGGATAAGGGCTAAGTACCCAAAGGTGCCCCTTATGTTATGCTCCGGCGGTGGCGGCAGGGTTGATTACGGTGCCCTTAAATACTTTACCGAGTACTGGCCAAGTGATAACACCGAACCTGTTGAAAGGATCTTCATGCAGTGGGAGTACTCGTACTTTTATCCGGCAATAGCCAGCTCAAACCATGTTACCGATTGGGGTAAACAGCCTATAAAGTTTAGGGTTGATGTTGCCATGATGGGTAAGCTGGGTTTTGATATTGTGATAGGTAAACTGAAACCTGCCGAGCTTGCATTTTGCCAGGGCGCTGTTAATACGTACAAACAATTTAGTGAAGAGATCTGGCATGGTGATCAATACCGTTTACAGGATCCCCGCGAAAATGATGTGGCGTCTATAATGTATGTCGATCCGGCAAAAACAACGGCTATTATGTTTAACTACCTGGTAAACAACAGGTATCAGGCAGGCACACACGAGCCTGTCCGCTTAAAAGGACTAAACCCCGATAAAACATATACCATAAGCGAAGTGAACGTATTCCCGGGTACAACATCAACCATAACAGAAGCAACCTATACCGGCAAATTTTTAATGACGATAGGGATCAACCCGGATGTGAATGAACACAGGGCAAGTGTTTTGATTGCGGTGAAAGGCAATTGATGTGCAAATATGAGGATCTGCAAATGTGCGGATGATTTTGAAACATGATATAGGATTGTATGATCTTATTATAAAGATCCATCAGGGTAAGTCCCTAAATCCTATAGTCATGGTTCAAAAAACCATTAATAGTTATCCGCCGGCTTTTGCTGCTCATATAACGCATGGATAACACCATTATGGGGTACCATGTTGTGCATATTGCCCTGTGCTTTGTTTTTAAAGCCGGATATAACCTGATCTTCGCCGGCCATTAATGCCTTGTAACCATCCATTGCAACGTCGGCGGGCTTGGCCATTTTTTCTTTATATTGCACATTGTTGCTTCCGTTCATGCCTGCTTTGTTAAAGAAATCGGTATCCGTAATGCCTGGCATAAGTGTGGTAAGCGTAATGCCGGTGCCCTTTAATTCCTCACGAACAGCTGTTGTAAAAGATAGCACAAAAGCTTTTGTTGCATGATAAACCGACTGCCACGGTGCGGGCAACCTGTCGGCCAACGAACCCAGGTTGAGTATTTTACCTTTACCGCGGGTTAGCATATCTTTCACAAAGTACTTGGTTAAAATAACGGTTGCGCAAATGTTAAGATGAATGATATTAAGCTCGCGTTCAATATCGATATCTTTAAATTCGCCATAAAGGCCCTGGCCGGCATCATTAACCAGTACGTCTATTTTAATACCCTCGTTTTTTATTTCCTCACAAAGCGAAAATACCTCATCCATTTTAAACAAGTCCTTTGCAATTTTAAAAACATCTGTACCAAACAATAACTCAAGCTTTATTGCAGTCATATCCAACTCTTCCTGGCTGCGTGCCACAATAACCAGGTTGTAATTATTATGTGCAAATAGCTTTGCCAGCTCAAAGCCTATGCCGCTGGTTGCTCCGGTAATAAGGGCATATTTTTGCTTTGTTTCCATAATATTCTATTTAGTTAACATTTAATTTATCAGCCATTCACCACTTCGCTGCCGTTAACATGGATAACTTGTCCTGTTATAAATGAAGCATCATCACTTGCCAGGAAAATATAAGCCGCCCCGGCTCAGATGGTTGGCCGGGGCTACTCCGTTTACCCTGGTCTTTTTTTTGCCAGACTTGATCTCATGCCACAAGTAAAGCTCATGATGGCTCCCCTGGCTGATGAGTAATCAATAAGGTTTGGTGATGAGCGATAGGCAGTAATCGAAGTGGTATTAAATAATATTGTCGCCTTTCTTTGCAATGTGTACGCTCATCGCCCGGCCAATTCAGCTGTTTCTGCTTGTATTTAGAGCATTTTTGCCTTTTAATTTACCAATTCCTTATAAATTTCTTAATGTATTCTGGATTTTGGTAAATTTTGACTTCTATGTCAGGATTTTACCCTGTTTTTGAGGTTTTTATTTTATCTATATTGAGCATAATTATTGTTTAGTTAGGAAAATTATAAATATTATCTAAAAAAATTACTGTTTTATTTTTTTTCACGAAAAATAAACAATTTTTTAATAAAAAAATTATCTATTTGATTAATTAATTAAAAAATTGATCTTTTTATGAGTGAATTATGTCTTATTTAATTAAAAATTAAATACTGTAGAAATAGAAATGCTGATTATTGGCAATATTTTGAAAGATTATATAGCAATATTCAGCTTTGCTAAACATTTGGTCGTCTACACCCTGATATCAAAGCCTTGAAGGTAAAATAGTTTGTTTTCTCAAATTTATAGTGCTCAAATTAGAGAAGAATTAAAGTCGGATTAGATTTTGATTAGAGTTTATCTGCAACGCTTAATTAGCTCAAATTATTCCACACCTTTAATGTATTAATACAACCAGCTTATTGCCATGGCCAAACTTTCCGAACGGTTAAAACTATTTAATGATCATCTGCTACCAGAAATGAGTAAGCTGAAATATGATGCAATGGCCGAAAATTTGTTTCGTTACTATCGCGGCACCTGTCATTTATTTTATGAGGACCTATCAGCTGGTAAAAAGCTCCCGGCATCGCCAATAACCTGGATCTGCGGTGATCTGCACCTGGAAAACTATGGCAGTTACAAGGCGGATAATAAACTGGTGTATTTTGATTTGAACGATTTTGATGAAAGTATACTGGCCCCGGCCGCATGGGAACTGGCACGAATGGTAACCAGCATTTTTATAGCTTTTAATGCTTTAGATATTGAGCAGGAAAAAGCAAATAATATGGCACAGCTTTTTATAAAAACGTATGCCGCTACACTGAGTAAAGGAAAAGCTACCAGTATTGAGCCCCGTACCGCGAAAGGCATTGTTCGCGACTTTTTAACCGCTGCTGCCGAAAGTAAGGAAACCATAATTTTGCAGAAGTGTACGGACAAGAAAAAGAAAAAAGTGGTGCTTTCTTTAAGTGGCGAGAGCCAGCTTAAAATTCCTAAAAATTTGCGGCTGGTTTTGATGGATCATGTTCAGCAATGGATTGAAAAAAGCAGCGACAGCCCTTATAATTACAAAGTTAAAGACGCAGTGTTTCGCCTGGCTGGTACCGGGAGCATAGGTGTAAAGCGTTACTTGTTTTTGCTTAAAAGCACCAATACTAAAAATAAATACCTGCTGGTTGATATGAAGCAATCGCGACCATCATCCTTGTCGCCATATATTGATGTTAAGCAGCCGGAATGGGAATCGGATGGCGATAGGATAATATCTGTGCAGCGCAGGATGCAAAATATGTCGGCATCGTTGTTAAGCAGTACACTTTTTAAGGACGAGCCTTTTGTAATACAGGAGCTGCAGCCGGTAAAAGACGCCATTAAATTTAAGCTTATCCGCGATCAGTACCGTGATATTTACCAGGTAATTGATGACATGGCTGTACTCACAGCTTCGGCACAGTTGCGGAGTGGTGGTATGAATGGTTCGGCTACTATTGATGAGCTTAAAGCATTTGGTAATAATATTAACTGGCAGCAGGCCCTGTTTGATTATTGTTTTAAATATGGCGACAAGGTAAAAACTGATTACCGGCAATATTTGAAAGATTATAAAAACGGGGTATTTGACAGATAGCTCATTCTTTCTTAATCGCGCTTATCTCGCCGTTGCGTTCAATATAAACTTTATCAATTTTAGCCAGATCTTCTGTAAGGGCTGATTTTCTTATGCCCTGCATAATATCTTCCTCACCAACCAAGGCTCTCTTTAAATTTTGCGGGATAAATTTCCCATTGTGATAAAGCAGGATCTTGTTGCCTTCCATTATCCGGCCAAAGTGTTTGTTGTTAGCGGTGATCCAACCAAAAAATCGGTGCAAAAGTACAATAACAAAGCAGGTAACAACTACGGGCACAAAGTCTGACGCGCCCACAACAGCCCTGCTTAAAATGGCGCCGAGAGAAATGGAAATAATATTATCAAGGGCTGTACGTACGCCAAATGAGCGCCTGCCCGAGATCCGGATGAGCAGTAGTGCGATGATGAATACAACAATGCCCCTGCAGCTCATTTGCAGCACATTCAAATCTTTCCCAACGCCGAATATTTCTTTTATCAGTTCCATGATAACAGTTATTAATGTTAAAGTAGATAAAACAGCCAATGGTACGAGTTGTTTAATTGAGACAAGGAATAAAACTGCCTTTACCTGGCGCTTCTCAAAGCTGATTTTAATGACCTGTTTTCAATACTCAACCAATAACGCCAGCCTGTTTCAAATGGCTTAACAGGCCTGTCAAATACTTTGTTTTCCACATTAATATGTTTGTAAATTGTTTGATTATTAAATAAGCTAAAGGCTTGTAAGTCAATAAATACAATATATGATCAGGAAAGCTGTATGATTGATTTGTAAATATTAGATTAAAACTTTAATTGACAGTTGGCACAAGTATTGTTAATGGCAGTATTATTTAACATTTACTTAAATTTAATATTATGAAAAGATTTACTTTAGTATGCTTGTTAGTGGTTTTTGCAGCGGGTTTTTCTGCCCGGGCACAGATCCAGAAAGGCAACATTTTGGTGGGCAGTAACTTTGCCGACCTTAACCTGGGATTGAATTATCCGCACGTATTTACTTTTGATGTTACACCCAAAGCCGCCTGGTTTGTTGAGGATAACATAGCACTGGGGGGATACGTTAATTTTAGCATTGAAACTGCAAAGGACTCACGCACATCAACCGGCTATGGTTTAGGAGCTTTAGGCAGATACTATGCCGGATCTGATGTTACCGTATTAAAACATGGCCGTTTTTTTGGTGAAGCAACAGTAGGTTTCGGGGGACAGAATATAAGCGATGGCGGCGGAAGCACCAATGGCCTGGAAGTTAGCGTTGGCCCTGGTTTTGCCTATTTTGTAACACCAAATGTAGGTTTGGAAACTTTACTGAAGTTTAATGGCCTTGCAGGTTTTGGCAATCAATCTTTTAGAAGTAACCTTGATCTTTCATTCGGGCTCCAGATCTACCTGCCTGGGCAAAAAACCGCGAATAAAATTAAAAGCGACATGAAGTAACCTATCGTAAAATTTTAAATAAGCCTGCCCGGTAACTACGGCGGGCTTTTTTATGAATTTTAGCAGCAGGAATTTAAATTTATTTATCAATAAATGAACATGTTATAATAATTTGACCTACATTTAATTTCAATTATCACACAACCTCGAATTTTATGGAACCAGTTAACAATTTCGGAACGCAGGACAATGGTAAAACGGCAGGTATCGTCAGCTATTTTTTTATTATAGGCTGGCTTATTGCCTATTTTGGCATTTATCAGAACAACAAAACAAGTTTAGGTAGTTACCAGTTAAGGCAAACGCTGCTCTTTCATATTGCCTATATGGTGATCCGCTTTGGTTTGGGTTTTGTTTTGGGGATCATCTGGCTGTCGGGTTCGGGCGGTATATTTTCATTGTACTACCTGCTGAAAATAGTTGATCTCGGCTTTTTTGTACTTTGGATCATAGGCTTTATAGGCGCAGTTCAGGGCGAAAAAAAGGAAATTCCGCTTTTGGGTGACAGGGCGCAAACTATGTTTCCATCTATATAAAAAACTAAATTTTCTTTACTCTTTACAGTAGTAACGAATCAACAAAGTGCGCGTGTACTATATTTTCGCAGGGCGACCATGAAAAGATAGTGAACCGTCCGTCCTGTGATGATATCAGCGCAATGGCATCGCGCTGATCAAACACAAACTGCGCAGCCGACAGGTGCCTGGTGCCACCCATTTGAGAGGGGTGAATGATGGCAGCGCTGCTCCCAACTACAGGTTCGGTAACCAGGGTTTCTTCAATGGGCGTTCCGTTTGATGACAGGCCTATCTTGGCGCCAAAAGCAAGCAGTTCTAACTGATCATTAATAATGGTTGCCCCGTCAACAGCCGTAAGGCCTGCAACACTGTCGACAGAGCGGTTTACTTCATCCTGCCAAAGGCTCATGGTTTGTTCATTTACCACCTGGCTCATCAGTTTTTTAAGCTCGTCAAACGCCGGGGTAACTGGGTAAGTGATAGGATGAATGATAGAATCGCGCCAGGCATCGCTATCAGCAGGTACAACTAATAAAGTACCGCCGTGTCCGTGCAGCCGCATGGAGGCTGCCAGCTGCACCAGCACATTCACAGAATCGTTCCAGCCGCTGGGTGAATTGTAATCCAGCAATGAGGTAAGCATTGCCGGGCAATCGGGCAGGCTTTTGCTGAGCTCGTCAATAATTTTTACTTCATCGCCTTTAAGTACGGCCACATTAATGAATTTTCCGAATCCCTTTATACGTCTGTGTTTTATCACCAGCAGGCCCGGCTCAATTACTTCCAGCACAAAGCTGCAATCGGGTACGGATCGGGTAGTGCCCCAAACATAAAGTTCGCCATCTTCATCCCATACACCTAAATGGATGCCTGAACGCTCTACGGCAGGAGCCAGTTTGGTAAGCACATACGGTGTTAATAATATTCTCTCTTCAAAAATTAACGGTTGACCAGCCAGTTGCGGCGGCAGGTAGGTAAGCGAAACTTTTGGCGAACGGCCCTCTTCGCGGCGGAGGCTTGCCCAAAAGGCAACATCAATTATGGCTTCTATCACATTCATCGAAGGCTCGGGCGCAAGGTCCTGCCCGCCTTGTTCCAGGGCGGTTGCTAAAAGCTTTATAAAATGCCTTTCAATAGCCGGCGCCGCTGCATTTGCCGCCTTATAGGTTGATCTGTAAGCCATGTTTGCTGAAAACGTATTTGAGCAGCTAAAATACCGCAATTATGCTTTATCTAAAACAAATAACTTAAGTATTACATAACAAATAACTTAAGTATTACATAAGGATGGGATTGGCAATAGCAATCATTTAGAAATATTTGGCCTTTAAGCGTAAAATATTTGTGGAAAACATGATGTAAATATTGGACGTACCTACGGCACTCGTTTTGGCGGCTTATTCGCAACGGATTAAAATCCGTTGTTACAAAATATGGCGAGCCGATGGCTCTTTAGCTTAAGGTTCAGATTTATTTTTATTAAATGATCAATTTAGAGGCTACGCCCAATGTCATTAAGTTAACGTGAGTTCGACATAAGCAAACGGTCACCTCACACCAACCCCTTCTCCAACAGCGTTGAGGCGAAGCGCAAGTTTGTTTATCTACGCCTGCAAAGCGTTCCATTTTTACAGCGGAACGGAGTGGAACGCTGTGAAACATGCTGGCTATCAAATATTTAGCTATTTATCAAGAATTAAATATGTGTAAGTAGCTTATAATCAGAATGTTCCACCAATCTTTATATCGAACTCACGTTAAGTTAAGGGGAAACATATAATTAATTCTTCCCACAAACTTGGTTGCCTCACCCTGCCCTCTCCAAAGGAAAGGGTTCAAAGGAAGCGCGAAGTTCAAGTCCTCTCCTTTGGAGAGGATTTAGGTGAGGCAAAATCATGAGGCTTCTCTTGACTTAATGACATTGGGCGTGGGCTCGGCCAATATTGTAGCAACGGATTTTAATCCGTTGAACTTTTCATAGTATAAAAACACCTCTCCGTCTGTGTTTATAATATATCTGCCTAATAATATTGCTATTACAAAAAATAATATTTAGTATTGTGTATTAATGACACAATGAAAAATTGCGGTCTGTACCAATTCCTATTAAACCAATAAATTATTAATTATGAAGATAAGTTACAAGTTAGCGGCACTGCTTATGTTGTTCAGCATCGTTCAGCTAACAGCAAACGCACAACAGAAGGCTAAAAAGCAAGTCCCCCAGTTAGGTAAAAGCACTTTAAAGCAGGTAATTGATGCCATGACCCTGCAGGAAAAATCAAAACTGGTAGTTGGCATGGGCTTTAAAATGCCCGGGGTGCCTCCGCCTGTTAAAGGTGAAAAGCCAAAATCTATCGATATTGGCGGGTTTAAATTACCTCCGTCAGACCCCGATGCTTATAACATTCCTGAGAAAGTTCCGGGCGCAGCGGGCAGAACACATGCAATAGCCCGCTTGGGCATCCCCTCAATCACCGTTTCTGATGGTCCGGCGGGATTAAGGATTGAACCTAAAAGACCAAATGATTCCAGCACTTACTACGCTACTGCATTCCCGGTTGCTACTTTATTAGCTTCAACCTGGGATACTGCAATGGTTAAAAAGGTTGGCGTGGCTTTTGGAAATGAAGTGCGCGAATATGGTGTTGACATACTGCTTGCACCCGCATTAAACATTCACCGGAATCCACTTGGCGGCCGTAATTTTGAATATTACTCGGAAGATCCGCTGATTGCAGGCAGCATGACAGCCGCCATAGTAAAAGGCATCCAAAGCAATGGTGTAGGCACATCAATTAAACACTATGCAGCAAATAACCAGGAAACAGAAAGAAACAGCATTAACGCTATTGTGAGTGAAAGGGCTATGCGCGAGATCTACCTGCGTGGTTTTGAGCTGGCGGTTAAAATCTCACAACCGTGGACCGTAATGTCATCATACAATAAATTGAACGGCACGTTTACTTCTGAGCGCCACGACCTGTTAACCACCATCCTGAAAAACGAATGGGGCTTTAAAGGTTTTGTGATGACGGATTGGTTTGGCGGTAAAGATGCAGTTGCCCAAATGAATGCCGGAAATGATCTGCTAATGCCCGGAAATCCTGATCAGTCTGACGCGATTGTTGCAGCTGTTAAAAGCGGCAAGCTGACAATGGCTCAACTGGATGCCAATGTGGAGCGGATCCTGAAAATAATTTTGAAATCGCCAACCTTTAAAGGATATAAATATTCGGATAAACCTGATTTGGCTGCGCATGCAAAAGTTGCCCGTATGGCAGCTGCCGATGGAATGGTATTGCTAAAAAATGATGTCGGTGTGCTGCCGCTTTCTGTTAACAAACGAGTTGCAGTATTTGGAAACACCTCATACAAATTAATAGCTGGCGGATCAGGAAGTGGGGACGTAAACAAGGCTTATACCGTACCACTTGTACAGGGTTTAAGCAATGCCGGGTTTAAGGTACAGGAAGAGCTGGCAAAAACTTATACCGATTATATTGCCGATGCCAAAGCAAAACAGCCAAAGCCACGCAACTTTTTTATGCTGCCGCCGCCTATCCCCGAAATGGATGTGAACGCACTGCTTGCAAAAGAAGCTGACGGCGCTGATGAGGCTATTATAACTATTGGCAGGAATGCAGGCGAAGGAGCGGATCGCAAGGTGGAAGATGATTACTACCTAACCTCCAACGAGAAAACGATGATAGCTAACGTTAGCAAAGCTTTTCATGACAAAGGCAAAAAGGTTGTTGTTGTGTTAAACATTGGCGGTGTTATTGAAGTAGCCAGCTGGCGCGATAGCGTTGACGGTATTTTATTAGCATGGCAGCCCGGCCTTGAAGGCGGTAATGCCATTGCCGATCTGCTAAGCGGCAAGGTAAATCCATCAGGCAGGCTGGCAACTACCTTTGCTATGGATTATAAGGATGAGCCAACCGCCAAAAACTTCCCTGGCATGCCTGAGAAA
>JAQBOS010000235.1 GCA_028287925.1 Mucilaginibacter sp.
CAGGTAAAACGGGGACAAATACTGGCAACCATCAAAAACCAGGACCTGATTAAATTGCAGCAGGACTACCTTGCCGCAAAAAGCAATTTTACCTATGTGCAGGCCGAGTACGAGCGCCAAACACAACTCAAAGCCGCAGGTGCGGGGACAGGGAAATCATTTCAATCGGCACAGGCAACCTTTAACGCCGAAAGCTCGCGGATTGCCGCTTATGAGAGCCAGTTAAAACAGTTAGGTATTTCACCAGGTAAAATTTCAAACGGAAATATAGTCAGCCAGTTTCCGGTGTTATCATCCATAAATGGTACTGTTGGTCAAATCACAGCCAATACCGGCGCTTTTGTACAGCCCGGTACTTCCATAATGGAGGTGGTGGATAACTCAAAGATCCATTGTGACCTCACTGTTTTTGAAAAAGACCTGATGCTGGTTAAGGTTGGCCAAAAGGTAAGCTTCCAGTTAACCAACCAGGATAACCAGGTTATTAGCGGTACGATCAACGGGATCAATAAATCTTTTGAAAATGAAAGCAAGGGGGTAATTGTTCATGCTGTAATCAACAACAAAGCACAAAAGAACCTGATCCCCGGCATGTATGTAACAGCTTTGATAAGTACCGGCAGTAAAATGACGCCTGCTGTACCTGTTGATGCCATTGTAAGGTCGGAAGGCAAGTATTACATTTTTGAAGTTGTGGCTAACAACAATAACAAAATGAAATTTAAGAAAACAGAAGTTACAACGGGGGTAACAGAGCTGGGTTATGTGCAGATAAAACCCTTAGCCGATTTACCTGCTGATATGCAGATAGCCACCAAAGGGGCATTTTACCTGGAATCAAAAGCAGCGGGCGGTGCGGAGGATGACTAAAAAGCCTCACCCTGCGAGAGCAGAAAACAGATTGAGGTAATGCTTCCGCTTTGTCGCGAATATGCAGCCCGAGGCCTGGACGGGCATATTACGACATTTAATTATCAGCTATTTACCAGGATTTACTCACTGATTAAAAGTAAACATTCTGATAATGAGCGTGTTTCACAGCGTTCCGGGTGTTCCGTGTGCAAAAATGGAACGCTTGCCGCCCCGCTCGCAAGTGTCAAATATAATTCCTTCACTTGACTGTAAATAATTTTGAGTATCCACGGGCCATAAGCGTTGATAGAGGAAGTGTAGTCTAAATTTAAGCTATAAATCAGGAAAATGGTAAAATTCGGCTTTGACTCCCGTCCTCGCAGGGTCTCTCGGAGAGGACCCTGCGTTGGGTTTGCAGAAATTTATGACACAGGAGAATGCCGAATGCTTAGCACACGGCGCAGGGTCCCTTTCAGGAGACCCTGCGAGGACAGAAAACAGAGTGAGGTAATGCTTCCGCTTTGTCGCGAATATGCAGCCCGGGGCCTGGATGGGCATATTACGACATTTAATTATCAGCTATTTACCAGGATTTACTCACCGACTAAAAGTAAACATTCTGATAATGAGCGTGTTTCACAGCGTTCCGGGTGTTCCGTGTGCAAAAATGGAACGCTTGCTGCCCCGCTTTAACTTTCGATTCAGGGCTAACCGTCAATTTTGAGTGACATGACACTAGTTATTGCAAACGTTTGCGCGGTGTTTAGTCCTTTATTATTAGCCGGTTACTTATTAAAGTGGTAATTTTCATCTGCCAATTATTTTAACACAGGTTAGACCCTTAAAAGCCCCCTTTGTTGCCAATAATAAATCAGGGCAAAATATATTACATTATGAGTAAATCATTCAAAAAAATACTTTTATCTGCAGCTGCGGTATTGTGTTTATTACAGGCGTTTGGTCAAAAGCCCGTGCCCGATCCCAAAATATTCTGGTCGGAAAACTTTAAAGCCGGAAAATTGCCCGAAGGCTGGAAAAACGTTGATAACAGTAAGCAAAGCCTGGAATGGCTGGTCACCAATCAGCCCTACCCAGGTTCGTATCAATACCAGCAGCAGGCGCCGCCTATTGCCTCAAGAAGCCGGGGTTATCACCTGCAGTTCCAGGCTGGGTATTTTGTTGATGAAGATCAGCCAACATGGATAAAAAAGGGCTGGCACCCGGACACCTGGATGCAAACAGGTAGTATTGATTGCTCCGGCAGGTCATCAGTGATCCTGCGTTTTCAGCAGACGTTCAGGTATAACAGTGAAGCTGCAGCACCGGGCGCCGGTCTATTTGTCGGCATAAGTACCGATGGTGAAAAATGGACGGATTTTAATGTGATGAATAACGCCCCGGCGGCTACAGATATGTTTACACCCATTAACCAGGAGCTTAACATTACCAAAATAGCAGCCAACCAGCCTAAGGTTTATGTGCGTTTTTATTGGAAAGGCTATTATAGCTGGTACTGGATGATCGATGATATCGCACTGGCTGAAGGTTATAAAAAGGACCTTGCAATTGGCCGGTTGCAATCACATAACGAAGAAGATAATACTTTTACAAAAGCCGATATATTGGCTGTAACCGTTAAAAATAGCGGTATTGAAACAATCAAATCGGCATTTAAATTAACCTGTAATATTGATGGCAAAAAGGACATTGCTGTTGATGTACCGGCAAACGAAAAGGGAATTGCGCCTGGTGAGGAGATCACTGTTAAATTGCCTGCAACTGATTTAACTACCCGGCCTGCACATAATTTAAAATTTAAGTTAGATTATGATGCAGATGAAAATCAATCAAACAATAAGCTATCAATAAAAATTGATGCTAAAGAATCAAAAGTGGGAAACTTAACGGCTTTTAAGGCTAACAAGAACGAGTTTGAGATCTCGGCTGGCTTGTCGGCTTTTAAAGTTATTTTTTATAAGGATGATATTTTCAGGATCTGGATGACACCTGATGGCGAGTTTACTAACCCTGCCGGTAATGATATTGTAGTGAGCTATGCGGTTAAAAATCCGGTGGTAAGTTCAACAGATAAAGGGAGCTATTACCAGATAAAAAGTAAAGCATGCGTAGTGCGGGTATATAAAGCACCGCTGTGTTTTGCCATGTATGATGTTACGGACACCCGCCAGATTTGGGAAGAGGCCGAGCCTTTATCATTTGGTGCGCATACCAAACAAACCATGAAACGCCAGCCCAATGAATATTTTTATGGTTGCGGCATGCAAAACGGCTATTTTTCGCATCGCGATAAGAATATCCTGATTGAAAAAGGAGGCGGCTGGGACGATGGGGGAAGGGCCAATCCAGCGCCATTCTATATGTCGACAGCCGGCTACGGTGCTTTCCGCAATACTTTTGATGCGGGTGTTTACTCATTTAAGCAGCAGCTGTCGTTCTCGCATAACGAAAATCGTTTCGACTGCTTTTACTTTTATGGCCCGTCATTAAAGCAGGTTTTAAACGGGTATACCCAAATAACCGGCCGTCCATTCCTGATGCCCCGCTGGGCGCTGAGCATGGGCGATGCCAATTGTTATAACCGGGGCGTAAAAGGCGATGCAACCAAGAACTATGCGGGCAGCGGTATTAATGGAACTACTCCCGATGTAATTAAACTGGTTGCAGATAAATATATTGCAAACAACATGCCGCGAGGCTGGATCCTGCCTAATGACGGCTATGGCTGTGGTTATACAAAGCTTGATTCTACCATTAAGGAGTTGCACAAGCGCGGCTTTTATACTGGCTTATGGACAGAGAATGGGGTTGAGAAAATAGCCAAAGAAGTTGGTGTGTATGGATCGCGGGTAGCTAAACTGGACGTTGCCTGGGTTGGCCCCGGCTATAAATATGCTTTGGATGGATGTAAGGCGGCGTATGAAGGGATTGAAAATAACAGCGATGCCCGTGGTTTTATCTGGAGCGTAATGGGTTGGGCTGGTACACAGCGCTACTCAACGGTTTGGTCCGGTGATCAGAAGGGGAACTGGGAATATATCCGTTTTCATATCCCAACGGTTATTGGCTCAGGTTTATCTGGTTTTAACGCAGCCACTGGGGATGTGGACGGTATTTTTGGCGGCAGCGATTCTACTTATACAAGGGATCTGCAATGGAAATGTTTTACCCCGGTATTAATGGTAATGAGTGGTTGGGCAAAAAAGGATAAGCAGCCTTACATATATGGTGAACCTTATACTTCTATCAACCGAAGATATCTGCAGCTTAAAATGCGGTTAACGCCATACATGTATACCTATTGCGAGCAATCGCACGAAACCGGCGTTCCTGCCAGCCGCGCCATGGTGCTTGAATACCCAAAAGACCCGGTGACCTGGGGTAAAAAAACGCAATACCAATTTATGAACGGTGAATGGCTGCTTGTTGCACCCGTTTATAAAAGCGAAAGCAAACGCGACAGTATTTACCTGCCAAAAGGCGATTGGTATGATTACTGGAATGGTAAAAAACTTGCCGGTAATACATGGGTAAATAATTATCCCGCATCGCTGGATAAGCTTCCGCTTTTTATAAAAGCAGGCGCTATTATCCCTATGTACCCACAAATGAATTATGATGGCGAAAAGAAAACGGATAGCTTAACCATTGCTATTTATCCATTTCAAAAATCAGCTTTCAATTTATATGAAGATGACGGTTTAACCCGCCAGTATAAAACGGGTGCATTTGCAAAAACATTAATTGAGGTTAATGCAGCTAAAAATGTAGTTATAAAAATTAATGCCGCACAAGGCGACTTTAAGGGGAGAAATAAAACGAGGGTTTATTTATTGGAGATCCACCAAAATGAAGCACCAAAATCTATAAGCGTGAACAGTAAAAAGCTTAAAGTTTGCAGCAGCAAGCAACAGTTTGATAGTGCTAAAACCGGTTATTATTTTGATAAGGATGACAGGGAAGGTGTAGTGCATGTTAAAACAGATTACTTAAGCACAGCCGTAAGCCAGGTGGTGAATTTGACAAACTAAAGCGGATGATCAAAGCGGAGGCTGTCATGCTGAGGCACTCGAAGCATGCGGGCAAAGGCCTCTGCACATGCTAAGCAAGCGAAAAGGCCACTGCGCTCATGCTTCGAGTGCCTCAGCATGACACCCATTAAAAAGAGACCAAAAGAAATACAACAAAAAAGGTGACCGGATTACCCGGCCACCTTCTTTATTTTAAAATAGTCATCAATCTTACTTCCCTACCGCAGCATCTAAAATCGGAACAGTTACCGATGTAACCTCTGTTTGCTTTACCGCGTTCAATTGATCTAAAACAACAATGCTGTTAACACCTTTCTTTAACCAGCAGCCGGGCAAGTAAAGCGTTTGCTGCGGACCAATTTTCCAGTAGCGGCCAATGTTAATTCCATTTACAAAAACAATACCCTTGCCCCAATTTTTCAGATCTAAAAAGGTATCACTGGTATTGTTCACATTAAATGTTCCCTGGTAAAGGGTTGGGTGACCAACGGTATTAGTACCTGCCTGTAAAGCTGGAACTTTATCCATAGGCAGCTTATACATCTGCCAGTTACCTGTTATTTCATGGTCGTCAATTTTAACGGGGCTGATGATACCTTTCAGGTTATGAATAATCTCGCCGCCATAATTAATGCGGCCAAGGTTCTCAACCAAAATATCTAAACGCGCACTAAACGGGATCTCAATAGCACAGCTAAAGTTGTTGGATTGCCTGTTAAGCTCGCCAACCTTTTCGCCGTTTACATAAATAGTTGCATAATCTCTTAATCCTTCCAAATGCAATGTGCCGCTTATAGGCTGCGTAAATTTGCGGCTGTATAAAACATAACCGTGGCCCTGGTTAAGGCTTTCAAAAGTTTGCGGGGTGTCGCTTACAACCGGCTCTTGTTTTTTAGCCATCTCCAGCAAATCAGCTGTTTTTGTTAGCTTGATAGCAGGGAGTTGGATCACCGGAATTTGTGCAGGTACTTCAGGTATTGAGTAAGTAACATATTTCTTCATTAAATTCCTGATCGCCATAAACTTTGATGTGGCCCAACCTGCTTCGCTAATTGGCGCATCGTAATCATAACTGGTAATATCAGGCTGAATTTTGTGCTCCTTATCATAATTGGCGCCGCTTGTAAAACCAAAGTTAGTACCGCCGTGTGCCATGTAAATATTGAATGAAACGGTATCCTTTAAAAAAGCTTCCAGTTCCTTTACTACTGAGGCTTCCGATACTTTTTCAAACTTTTCGCCCCAATGGTCAAGCCAGCCCGGGTAATATTCTGCCGCCATATACGGGCCTTTACCGTTGTTGTACAGGTTTACCAGTTTTTTTAAATTTTTGGTATCAGTTTCACCATTTGCAGTTGGCATAGCGCCTTTTATCGTGCCGCCTTCAAAAAGCCAGTCGCCATCGGATGTAAACAGGGGAACATCAACTCCGGCATTTAACAACATATCTTTTATTGCCGCGCTGTAGATCTTGTGGTCAGCCAGCGGTACATCTTTCCGTTGGGCAACGTACGAACCAAACTCATTTTCGGCCTGCACCATAATGATAGGGCCTCCATGTGTAATTTGCAGATCCTTAACCTGGTTAACCAACTGGTTGATATAAACTTTACATGAATCAAGGAACTTTTGGTTTTTACTACGGATCACCATGTCCTTATCCTTTTGCAGCCACCAGGGGTAACCGCCAAATTCCCACTCGGCGCAGGCATAAGGACCGGGCCTTAATATAACCATCAGGCCTTCCTGCTGGGCTATTTTTATAAACTCGCGGATATCGCGGTTGCCGGTTTTAAAATCCCACATGCCCGGGCTGGTTTCATGA
>JAQBOS010000243.1 GCA_028287925.1 Mucilaginibacter sp.
ATGCTTTTGGATAAGCTGAATGCCGGGCTGATACTTTTTTATTTATAAATAAACTTGCCAATAAAATGGCGTAACAACACAGCATATATTTTTTAAGGCCCATTATAATTGGTTTTTAGCAGGCAGATAAAAGTTTATAATTATTAAATATAATAACCATAAATTTAATTCCGGGATAATTAAATTATCCGCGATCAAAATTCAGGTAAATTATATATTAATTGTCAAATAAACACTAAAAAAATATCTAATATTGGGTATATTTACTCCGTATTTAAGTAGTTTTTAAAGTTTAAAAATAAATTTTTTAACTAATAAACATTATTTTTTTATATATTAACAATAAATTACATTTGTCGGGCTTTAATAAATCTTTTTTCACAAATGCACAAGTATTCTAAACAAGTCCGTCATTTATTAGCAGTAGATTGTATTATTTTTGGGTTTGACGGCGAGCTTTTGAAGATACTTTTGATCCAAAGAGGATTTCAGCCCGAAAAAGGCAACTGGAGCCTTATGGGTGGTTTTGTAGAACTGAATGAAAGCCTTAACCAGGCATCAAACCGGATCCTGAAACAATTAACCGGCCTGGAAGGTGTTTACCTTGAACAGCTGCACACTTTTGGAGATACAGACCGCGACCCGATTGAGCGGACCGTGTCAACCGCTTATTTTGCTTTAATTGATATTCATAAATATGAAACCCAGTTAAGCAATGATTATCATGCCGAATGGTTTCCATTAAAACGGGTTCCAAAGCTTATTTTTGATCACCAGGAAATGGTTGAAGCTGCAAAAAGACGGATCCGCTATAAAGCTGCCCTGCACCCTATTTTGTTTGAGCTTTTACCCAACAGGTTTACTATCCCGCAGTTGCAAACCCTTTACGAGAGCGTTTTTAACACTACAATTGATAAAAGAAACTTTAGTAAAAGAGTACTGGCCACCGGTTTATTAATAAAATTAGCAGAGAAAGATAAGGCTGGTTCCAAACGGGGCGCATATTATTACCAGTTAAATATGCAGAACTATTATGCTAAATTTCAGGCATTTCTAAACTTTATACCAAACCCCGATACCCTTTTGCTTTAAATATTTAAACACATTTTTGATAATTTCAAATCGTTTTTATTAAAAATTTCGTTTTATCAAAAAATAAGTGTTATTTGGACACGTAAATTATAAACCTATTATGATTAAGGACCAATTTGTAATTGGCGTGGACTATGGATCCGACTCTGTTCGCTCAGTATTGATCAATGCACTTAATGGGGAGGAAATAGCTTCTTCGGTATTTAACTATCCGAGGTGGCAGCAGGGATTATACTGTAATGCCGCCGAAAACCAATTCAGGCAGCACCCGCTTGATTATATTGAAGGGCTGGAAACCACTATAAAAGATTGTTTAAGAAAGGCCGGCGGCAATGCTGCACAAGCTGTTAAAGGATTATCGGTTGATACCACAGGATCGACACCGGTGGCAGTTGATAAAACAGGGACCCCGCTTGCATTAACGCCGGGATTTGAACAGAACCCGCATGCCATGTTTGTTTTATGGAAAGATCATACCGGGGTAAATGAAGCGGCACAGATCAATGAACATGCAACCAAATTTGATACTAATTACCTGAAATATGTTGGCGGGATCTATTCATCCGAATGGTTTTGGGCTAAACTGTTGCGTACATTAAGGGCAGATGAGCAGGTAGCCAAAGCGTGCTACTCGTGGGTTGAGCATTGCGATTGGATCCCGTTTTTGTTGATGGGTGGTAATGATGCTGCACAAATGAAACGGGGGCGTTGTTCAGCCGGTCACAAAGCTTTGTGGGCCGAAGAGTTTGGCGGACTGCCACCTGATGAATTCTTTTCTTCCCTCGATCCGCTTTTAAAAGGATTTACTTCAAGATTATTTACTGATACCTACACAGCTGACGAGGCTGCAGGCACTTTAAGCGCAGAATGGGCGGAAAGACTTGGCCTGTCAACAAACGTTGTAGTTGGCGTTGGCGCTTTTGACGCCCATATGGGGGCTGTAGGCGGGCAGATTGAACCGTACCACCTGAGTAAGGTAATGGGTACATCAACCTGCGATATACTGGTTGCCCCCGCTGCCGAAATGGAGGGCAAGCTGATCCGCGGTATTTGCGGGCAGGTTAACGGCTCGGTGATTCCGGGAATGATTGGCCTTGAGGCCGGGCAATCTGCATTTGGCGATACTTACGCCTGGTTTAAAAACCTGCTGGCATGGCCATTGAATAGTCTTTCGTCATCATCAATTATTGATTCAAAAACTGCTGAAGCTTTAAAAGAAGAACTTTTAGGAAAAATAATTCCTGAACTAAGCCGGCAAGCCAGTCTTTTACCAATTGAAGAAAGCAATGAACTTGCCATTGACTGGTTTAACGGCCGCCGCACACCCGATGCCGATCAAACGCTTAAAGGTGCAATAACCGGTTTAGGCTTGGGGAGCGATGCGCCACGCGTGTTTAAGGCCCTGGCCGAAGCTACCTGCTTTGGCGCAAAAAGCATAGTCGACCGTTTTGTACAGGAAGGCATTCCGGTAAAGGGGTTGATTGGAATTGGAGGCGTTGCCAAAAAATCGCCCTATATTATGCAAATGATGGCTGATATTTTAGGGATGCCAATCCGCATTCACCAATTTGAACATACCTGCGCCCTGGGTGCTGCTATGTTTGCTGCTGTGGTAGCCGGTATTTACCCTACTGTTGAGGATGCAATGGCTGCTATGGGCCGTGGTTTTGATGCGGAATATTACCCCGGTAATCAATACAAAGAAATTTATCAGGACAGGTATGAGCAATATATTGCACTGGGTAAGTTTATTGAATTACACTAGTTTTTTGAATTACATGAATTGAAGATGAATAGTTAAACGAATTATACCGGTTTAAAAATGAAAGCTTATCAACATATTAAAAAAACAGAGTACGAGGCAAACATGCAGCTGCCCAAATTGGGACTGGTGCTTTTTACCTTTGGTAATGTTAGCGCTGCCGACAGAAAACTTGGCGTTTTTGCAATAAAACCAAGCGGGGTAACTTATGATGATCTTTCGCCCGATAAAATGGTGATTGTTGATTTTGACGGCAATACTGTTGAAGGTGATTTAAGGCCATCATCTGATACTAAAACCCATGCGGTACTTTACAAACATTGGGAGCATATTAACGGCATTGTACACACCCATTCAACCTATGCAACTTCATGGGCGCAATCGCAACGCTGTATCCCAATTTTCGGCACAACTCATGCTGATCATTTAACGGTTGATATCCCCTGTGCGCCGCCTATGGATGATGAAATGATCCAGGGTGATTATGAATATCAAACCGGGTTCCAGATCATCAATCATTTTGAACAGAGCGGCCTGGATTATAAAGAAACAGAGATGGTGCTGGTAGGCAACCATGCCCCATTTACCTGGGGTAAAACAGCCGAAAAAGCAGTTTATAACAGCGCAGTTTTAGAAGCCGTTGCACAAATGGCCTATTTAACCGAGCAGATAAATAATAACGCCCCCCGTTTAAAAGAATCGCTCATTAAAAAACATTTTGAACGCAAGCATGGGCCGGATTCTTATTATGGACAGAGTTAGTCATTAGTCATTAGTCATTAGTCATTAGTCATTAGTCATTAGGAAAATCGATAATCAGTAATTTATAGTATGATAGATTTAAAAGCATTTGAAGTATGGTTTATAACCGGGAGCCAGCACTTATATGGAGAAGAAACATTAAAATTGGTTGCCGAACATTCTCAGCAGATTGCTAAAGGATTGGATAATGACCCGCAAACACCTGTACGAATTGTATATAAACCGGTCGTTAAAACACCGGAGGAGATCTATGCTACTTTACAGGAAGCTAATACTACTAAAAATTGTATCGGCATAATTACCTGGATGCATACCTTCTCTCCTGCTAAAATGTGGATCCGTGGATTAAGCATCTTACAAAAACCATTGTTACACTTGCATACCCAGTTTAACCGTGATATTCCATGGAGTTCAATAGACATGGATTTTATGAACCTGAACCAAAGCGCCCATGGCGACCGTGAGTTTGGCTTCATTGTATCGCGGATGCGCAAAAACCGTAAAGTTGTTGTCGGTCACTGGCAGGATCCGGAAGTTTTAGCACAGATAAATGCCTGGGCAAGGGCAGCAGCCGGCTGGCACGACTGGCAGGGCGCTAAATTTGCCCGTATTGGCGATAACATGCGCTATGTAGCCGTTACCGAAGGTGATAAGGTTGAAGCCGAACTAAAATTTGGCTACTCGGTAAATACTTATGGCATTGGCGACCTTGTAAAAGTAATTGACGGAATAAGCGATGATGCTATTAATACATTACTTGCTGAATACGAAGCCACCTATACGATGACAGCAGACTTGCTTAAAGGCGGGGCCAAACATGCGTCAGTTTACGAGGCTGCAAAAATAGAATTAGGCTTAAAGAAGTTTTTAGAAGATGGAGGCTTCAAAGGCTTTACCGATACGTTTGAGGATCTGCATGGTATGATCCAGCTGCCCGGTATTGCCGCGCAACGATTAATGGCCGCAGGTTATGGCTTTGCAGGCGAAGGTGACTGGAAAACGGCAGCTTTGGTGCGTGCTTTTAAAGTAATGGGCAGCGGCTTAAAAGGGGGTAATGCTTTTATGGAAGATTACACCTATCATTTTGATCCGAATAATGAGCTGGTTTTAGGATCGCACATGCTGGAGATCGATGCATCATTAGCAAATGGCAAAGCAGCATTGGAAATACACGCGCTGGGAATTGGCGGCAAAGCCGATCCGGCAAGGCTGGTATTTAACGTTGCCGGTGGTGCCGCATTAAACGCATCAATTATAGACATGGGCAACCGTTTTCGTTTATTAATTAACGAGGTAGAGGCCGTGGAGCCGCAGAATGACCTGCCTAACCTGCCTGTTGCAAGAGTATTGTGGAAGCCATACCCGGATATGAAAACAGGGTGCGCTGCGTGGATCTACGCCGGCGGGGCACACCATACTGCCTACAGCCAGAATTTAACCGCTGAACACTTGCAGGACTTTGCAGATATTGCAGGATTAGAATTTATCCGCATTGGCAAGGATACCAGGCTGGACCAGTTACGCAATGAATTGCGCTGGAACGATGCCAGCTATAAATAGAATACAATATTTAAAGAACATGCCTGGTTAAATGTAGCATTAACCGGGCTTTTTTGTAACTTTGGCTTTTTAGCATTCTGCAAAAAAAACCGATTAGCCTAACTTTTATTATTTATAAATATTGCATGGTTATGAAATATATAAATCTATTTTGTATTGTATCGTTATTAATGACATCGTGTTCTTCGAAAAATAGTAAACCTGTAAATAAAGATTCCGTTATTGCTGCCGATCCCGCCAAGATCACTAAAGCTACCAATCATTCAGCAGCAAATTCGCTTTGTTTTTTAAGAACCGAAGGTAAAGACAACCAGGATAGTACCTGCGTTGAATTGATAATAAAAGGTGATAAAGTATCCGGTAAAATGAGCTGGATGCCCGACCAAAAAGATAGCAGGAAAGGGATCCTGGAAGGCACCATTAAAGGGGATACCATAAATGCTGTTTGGAGTTTTATGCAGGAAGGCACGAAAGATACACTGAACTTAAAATTTAAGCTGGATCACAATAAGCTTTTACAAAAGCCATTAAAGCTGAACGTTACATCGGGCAGAGATCAAACTGATGAATCGGTGGGCTATACATTGGATTATCAAACGAGTGCTAAGGTTCATCATTGATTGCATATTTAGTTTGTAAATTGTTATAATTTGTTATAACTTTATATATGCAATCTACGATAAGAAATATTGGCAATTCAAAAGGAGTAATTCTTCCTCAAAATTTTCTTAAACAATGTTTTATTGAAAATGAAATTACTATCGAGGTAAAAAACAATACTATTGTTATTAGCCCTGCAGAGGATCATAAGCGCAAGGGTTGGGCTGAAGCTTTTAAGGAAATGGCTAAAAACGGTGACGATGCACTAATTGTTCCCGATGCTTTTGAAGATGAGGAATCCAATGAGTGGACATGGAAATAAAGCAGTATTCCATTTATTGGATCAATCTTGATCCTACACAGGGTAGTGAAGTCAGCAAAACCAGGCCATGTGTTATAATATCTCCTGATGATATGAATCTATACATCAGAACAGTTATTATCGCACCGCTAACACATACAATTAAAGCTTATCCATCCAGGGTTATATGTAAAGTTGATGGTCAGCATGGATCTGTAATGCTTGATCAGCTCAGAACAGTTGACAAATCAAGAATAGGCAAGCTAATTGGGAGCTTAAGCTCAAAAGAGATTGCAGATATA
>JAQBOS010000247.1 GCA_028287925.1 Mucilaginibacter sp.
TAGATCATCATAAACTGCACGGCTGCGTCCTTATCGGTATCTGCTATAGGTATTTTAATACTTTGCTGCTCTTTATCAATGGTGATCCATTTAGATGAGATGAGCTTAGCTGCACTGTAACGCTCCATCAAAACGTTTATTTTTTCATCAACCCCCACTAAAAATTCGGCCTTTTCGCCAGGCTTCACAGCATTAAGAACCGGGATAACCCAATTGTTGAATGATGCCGGTTTTGCCTGCTCACCCACCAGGTTAGTATATTTTGTTACTGATGTGGTATCGCCTTTTTCATTGTGCGCCTTTATAATTACCTGGTACATTCCGGGTTGTTGTTTTCGCAACTCGTCCATATTAATTGTTCCGGCAGTATCGGCATTAACTTTTATGGAATAGCTTGCCACCCGGTTAAGGCGCGGCCACGATGTAACTGCATCTTCATTTGCGTAAGCATAAAACGGGAAGTCGTTTTCAAAATCAGCTTTGCTCATTATATGCTGATCGGGTTTGGTCCATAACCTGGTATTAAACGGGTGCTGAACATTCTGCAAAGCATAAACCTCAACCTTTACCTCGCCTTTTTGCGCCTGGTTATTTAAGTTGTTAATCTTTACATTCAGTTTAATAAGGTCTTTAGTGAATAATTGATTTGGTAAATAACCAACTATTATAATATCATTGTTGCCTACAACAACCATTGTACCTGCTGAATGGGTTTCGCCGCTTGCATCTGTTACATCGGCGTTTATACTATAATTATAGCTCTCCCCTTTGCTTCCGGGGGCTTCTCCGGGGATAGCCTTAAACTTTATGGTATAATTGCCCTGGTTATCGGTTGTAATTGTATCTGTTTTTATTTCAGCAGCAACAGGGTTATAGTTATACCGGTTTGCCCTGCTATAATTATTGTTATCAAAGACCTGTTCTTGTGAACGTGTAATATGGTAAGCGACTTTAGCCTGCGACAAACCATAGCCTGAAAATGCCATTACATTCCCTTTTACAGTAACGGTATCGTTTATCTTATAGCTATCTTTTACAGGTAAAAACGTTACCTGGAAGGTTGGCCGCTTGTATTCTTCCACCTTAACATTAATACTCCCGTCTTCAGTTTCTAATTCCACATCGCCATTAAGCATGCTTTGCGGGATAATAAAGCTGCCGGTAATGGTACCAAATTCATTGGTCTTTAACTTTAGCGAGCTTACTGTTTTATTGTTTACATCTTTAAAATCAACATTCAGCTCTTTATCGGTAATTATCTTGCTTTTCCCTTTAAAAGTTTGGATCTGTAAGCCCTTAAAATAAATGGTCTGCCCGGGGCGGTAGATCTGCCTGTCGGTAAATAGGATGGTTTTATCTTCCGGGTCATCATAATTATCCGGCTCCCTTGCACCGTCAAATCTTTTGTTGTAGTTAATCAGTGTGTCGCCCTTAAATTGCAGATCAATTGAAACATCGTTGTTTGTGGCGTTCTTTTTTGTAAGATATAGTCCGTCTTTATTTGAAGTTCCATTTTCTGTAGTTTCGTTCCATTCCGATTTTTTTAAAGTATTATTGTAGCTGTAGCTCCGGTTCGTCAGCTTTATTTTTACACCGCTTAATGGTTTTCCTGTTTCACGGTCCATTATTCGCAGCTCATTATTCCCATCAGGGTTGCCCCTTAAGTTATAAGCTATGCCGCTTACCTTAAATTCCGCCAGCTCCGTTAAGGCTTCATCATCAGTTGCTATGTCTTTAACTATCAATACATAATTACCGGGATCAAGGGCGGCTATTTTAAACTCAAAGCTATGGTTCCGGTAATCGCCGGCATCTGCCCAATTCAGCTCATCGGTTTTTACCGGCTTTAGCTTTTTTAAAAAATCATATTTTCGTTTAGGGATATCGGCATAATTTACCTCACCCGTGCTGTTATTGTTAAGATATTTTATTTGCTGGTCTTCAGATAACTGGTAAATGGCAATATTAGCAGTAGTAATGTTCCTGTAATTAAGCAGCGCAAGGATTGGCTTATTGGGAATATTCCTATCTTCAACTTTCGCCGAAATTTGCTTTATCTTAATATTCTCCATTAAAGCCGCCGCATTTTTACCACCCAGGCTTCCAGGGTAAGCTGTAGCTGCTTTTTTAAAATAGGCGAAGGCGGTCTTCAGGCTATCCAATTCTTTATAATAGGTGCCCTGTAAAACCAAAGCCTCACTGCTGATCGGCTTTGCCGAAAACGTTGCTGCTATTTTATCCAAAGCCGCCAGGTACAATGAGTCTTTGTTGGCAACGCTTGCTTTTGAGTAAAGGAACTTAAGCCGCTGCAGGTCAATATCGGCAAGGGCTTCCTGCTGGTTTGCCTTCAGGTGGAAAGCCGTAGCCTGCTGCAAATACTTTAAACCCCTGTACCATGTTGAAGCTGTATCAGTGGTTTTTATTGTTAACTCAATAAAAGTACGGCTATTACCAAAAAAAGCCGGATCATTTAACGAGAAAGGCAATTTAGGCCGGGTTAATCCCGGTTCATCGGTAAGGTAAAAATCAAAAGCGCGTTGTACCAGCAGATCATACAATGTTGGCCTCAGGTAACGGGTTGACGTATCGCCTTCCAGCACGCCATTAAGCACGTTTATGGGTGTTTCCTGCTCGCTTTTCGCATCAGCCAGCGACTGCTGGTATAACCGGCTGGTCTTAGTAATGATGGTTTGCAGATCCCATTTGGTAATATCTGTATCTGCCTGTAAAAGCCTGCTGCGCTGGTTAAACCTATAACGGTTTTCCTGGTAATATTTCCAATAGGTTTCGGCCAGCAATGATTGTAATACCGGCTTTACGGGGAATTCCGCCTGGTTAATATCAGTTTTTAACCGGCTGAGAATAGCTATTAACGCATTCTCTTCAATATACGATTGAAAAGTCATCCTATATATAACCGCCCTGATCTGCTGGGGAGCATTTTTATCAGCGCGGGCCAGGCTCTCCAGCTTATCTACCTCCTTAAGGGCTGATTTTGGCAAACCAATATCCGCTAATGAATCGATCCTGTTTTTAATTTTATCGTATTGTACTTGTGCATTTACTGTGGTAAAGCAAAAGATGAAGCCTAATATACAAAGGCATTTTAATGTTTTAAAAGGTAGTATAGACATAGATGTTCAGGCTAAATTGATAGACATTTGCATGCTTGAATTTTTAATAACTTAACCTGTAGATGCAAAACAGATCAGCATTCCATAATAAATTTAAACTTTTTTTTAATATAAGATCCAATCCCCTCACCTGGAGGTTAAAAAGTGTTAAACCCGCATCATGCTAAAAAGAAATTACCTGTAAATCAAAAGTGCTCCCCTTAGGTGGCCGCCAAATATTACATCCGGTTAACTTATTGCTTATTATATTGCGCAATCAATTATCAGAACCTCTTTAATATGGAAAATTATTTAGCCGAACTTTATGAACGCGACCTGTTAAGGTTGAAGGATGAGATAAAAAACTTTAAGGACGACTATAACATCTGGCGTAAAAAGGATGGCATAAGCAACTCAGCGGGTACGCTGGTGCTGCATTTAACCGGCAATCTTAATTTTTGCATTGGCACAAAGATTGGTGGCACCGGCTATGTACGAAACCGCGAACAGGAATTTTCGGCAACAGATGTTCTGCGCAAGGAGCTTATCGCCGGAATTGAAAATTTAATTGAGGTGGTAAAAACCAGCTTGAAGGACATAAGCCAGCAAAGGCTTGAAGAGACGTATCCGCTTGAAATGCACGGGCAAAAAAGCACCGCTTATTACTTAACGTTTTTCCATGCCCATCTGAACTATCATTTAGGGCAGATAAATTATTTAAGAAGAATGCTGGAGAGTTGAATCAGGACAATATTTAATGTCAATTAACGCTTAGTCTTGAGTCGATAGTCCTGAGTTCTAAGTCAGAAAAGAACCAAATTCGACTTACGACTAAAGACTATTGACTTGACACTAGTTCCTTTTGTATTATATAAATGGAGATCTGCTTCCGGATTACAAAGCCTAATGATTTATAAAGATCTATAGCCCGCGTGTTTGACGCCAGCACGTGTAAAAACGGGATGCCTGATGCGGCTTTTATCCGGTGGACATGGTTCAATATCAGCTGTGCAGCATAGCCGCGGCCCAAATAATCGGGAT
>JAQBOS010000258.1 GCA_028287925.1 Mucilaginibacter sp.
CATGGTGTAAGCCCTAAATTCATCAGCAGCATCCAGGATATGGGGTATAAAAATATAACCCTTGATAAAGCACAGGAGTTGAAGGACCATGGCGTTAACCCGGAGTTCATCAGCGGGGTTCAAAAATTGGGATTTAAAGATCTCACGCTTGAAAAAGCCCAGGAGTTGAGAGATCATGGCGTTACAGTAGCTTACATACAAAAGGTTAAAAGCAAAAATTTAAGTGATATAAAAACGCTTGATGATTATATAAAGTTAAGGGATACCGGTTTTTAACAATTTTAAATCAGTTTTACATCTAAAGCAAACTGGGTTTTCCTGGTTTGCTTTTTTTATTTAGAGATTATAACGCCTATTTATAACTCATTAAAAACTCTATTTTTATCACAAATTAATCGTGATATGTTTTTTATCCTCTCAAAGGTGCTATTGATCTTTATTTTACCATTTTCATGGGTCATCGCTTTTTTCTTTGCGGCTTTAATAGTAAAGAAACCACATCTTAAACGCCGCTTTTTTATTATATCAGGTGTAGTATTACTCCTGTTTTCAGACCCGTTTTTATTTAACCGGTTTGCTAACAGTTGGGATATAAAACCTGTACCACTAACAAAACCGGTATATAGCTGTGCCATAGTTTTAGGAGGGTTTTCTGGCGGAGATGCAAAAGGAAATGGCTTTTTTAACGGTTCGGCCGATAGGTTTATCCAGGGGCTCAAATTACTTAAAACAGGCAAAGTATCACATATCCTTATTTCGGGTGGCAATGGTCTTTTAATGCCCGGCATTTTTAGAGAAAGCGCATGGGTAAAAACTCAACTGCAACAATTACAAGTTCCAGATAGCTGTATAATAGTTGAAGAACATAGCCGCAATACCATTGAAAACGCTGCTTTTTCGAAGGTGCTGTTAACTCAAAAGCATTTGGCCCCGCCCTATTTATTGGTTACATCTGCCTTTCACATGCGCAGATCGCTGGGCATTTTTAAAAAACAAAAAACTGAAGTTATTCCTTACCCATGTAATTACCTGGTGTCACTTGGTGATTTTTCACTAACTGAATTTATTCCAAGTACCGAGCCGTTATACCGCTGGGAATTTTATACAAAAGAAGTAATAGGCACGGCTGTTAATTATTTTAAATAGCCTTGTGCTCATATCCTTCTTATTTAATTAATTTGCCGCTTTAAAATTTGCTATTCATCCACATTATAATAAAATGACTTATTGCTTAGGAATTAAAGTAAAGGAAGGCCTGCTTGCTATTGCTGATACCCGCATAACTTCAGGAACTGACACTACTATAAAAAAGAAGATCACAATAGAACAAAAAGATAAATTCTCGCTTTTTATCATGACCAGCGGTTTACGGTCAGTACGGGATAAAGCGCTTGTGTATTTTAACGAATTGCTTGAAACTACTGAATATAATAAATTATACAAGGCTGTTAACGCTTTCGGAGAACAGGTAAAAAGGGTTGCTAATGAGGATAAAGGTTCGCTGGAAAAAGCGGGCTTTAAGTTTGACCTTAACACCATTATTGGCGGGCAGCTTTCAGGCGATGACGAGCATAAGCTGTTCCTTTTATACCCCGAAGGTAATTGGGTGGAGCTGGGCCAGGGCGCTCCTTATGTTATTATTGGAAACTCAGGGCATGGAAAAGCCATCCTGAACCGGATATTGGACGAAAATTCAAGTTTGAAACTGTCGCTTAAAACCGGCTTCCTTTCTTTTGATTCAACAAGGGTAAGCTCAAATAATGTAGATTTTCCGATAGATGTTGCACTTTACAAAAAAGACAGTTTTCATATTATTGAAAAACGGTATGAGAAAAAGGATCTTGAATATATTTCAACGCAATGGGCCGAAGAGCTGAAAACTGCCCTCGAAAATATATCAGAGGGATGGATGGATGATGCTTTTAATAAGTTAGATTAGGTTGGAGAAAGGTTGTAAATGTTGTAGAGGTTAAAAGGCGCCAAGCATAAAATCTTTATAAATTTCACAACTCTTACAACGTTTACAACACTTACAACAACTACAACCCTTTACAACAACAAAACAAATGAAATTCAACGTGCTCACTGAAATGGAATATACGGCTGCATCAGCGGGTACTTTGATATTGAATATCCATGCTTTGCGAACTCCGCACCAAACTATTATCAGCGAATCGTTTGTTATTGATCCGTATATAAAGGTTGAAGAGCTGGTATCTGCCCAAAATGAGAACCGGGTGGTACGGTTTGAAATGGATGCGGCAAGCGCTATTAAGCTTACCTATAAAGCCACTATTGATAATTATTGCGAGGTAAAGGATTACACCAACCTGGTTGAGATCCCGATTGCGGAAATGGACAACGTTGTTTTACCTTACTTGTACCCCAGCAGGTATTGCCAGAGCGATAAGCTTTACCGGTTGGCGAATAACCTGTTTGGCCATATTGAAAATCCATTTGAAAAAGTTTTAACCCTAACCGGGTGGATCAATAAAAACGTACAATATATAAGCGGCTTTACTAATACGCAAACATCGGCTTATGATACGGTTACGCAGCAACAGGGGGTATGTCGTGATTTTGCCCATTTAGGCATTGCCTTATGCCGGGCACTTACCATACCTGCCAGGTATTTTACAGGTTATGCCTATAAGTTAAAGCCTGCCGACTTTCATGCCTGTTTCGAAGCTTATCTTGGTAATGAGTGGATCTTGTTTGATGCTACCGGGCTTGTGCCACTTAATGGTTTGATCAAGATAGCAGCAGGCCGTGATGCGGCTGATACAGCCATAGCAAACATTTTCGGCAATGTTACCTTCACATCCATGCTGGTAAGCTGCGAGCTTGTAGAAGACGGCTTCACTCCTTTTTACTACGAGCCATCGCAACTCAAGGGCTTATCATACCTATAAATTAAACTTATTTAGCGACCAGGCCAATGACTACTGACTAAAAATAGACGTCGCGGGCAGATTCGAACTGCCGTGTGGGGTTTTGCAGACTCCAGCCTATCCTCTCGGTCACGCGACTTTATAATAAAAACTACTTAATCACTTATCAGAGGACCGGAGGGGCGGGATAACCTATCTTTCTCCGTAAACGGAGCAGGAGTTAGCACCTTGTATGGAATCTATAGTCTTGAATATGTAGTCGTAAGTCGTGATTAAAGTTGCGGCTTTAATTTTTTTTGACTCCGGACTCATGACTTTAGACTTTACTCTAAATACAGGTTGCTAAGACTTCACAGGGCCTTTTCCCTCAGTCTTTCTGGATAAGCGAAAATAAAGAACGATTTGTTGATGCAAACATACGCATTAATTCTATAAATACTATAGATTTAATAGAATTAATTAATAAAAAATTATAAACTACTGTAACTCAGAAAAATAAAATTACCATTAGGAACATAAAACTTTAATTCATTAATCTTTTGTTCCAAATTATTTACTGAGCATTAAGGCAAGCCCCAACAAAATATTACTCAAATCCCGATTTGAGTAGCAGTAGCCTGCATAAAGCAACTTCTTTGCTTAACCAAACCACAAATTAATGCTGCTTTGGTGACTAATTATAAACCAAAAAATGAAAAGGAATTTAATTTTACTCACATTAATTATGCTGGTGCAAATAGCATTTTGCAATGCCGGCCCCGGCAGTTTAACGCTAAAACAACAAGATTCACTGTCCGCTTACACCGGAAAATTTCAAACCATACAGGAAACGCCAATCAGCTATGCTGAATTAATTATAGAAAACGGGAAGCTGACTGCCCGGTTATCTAATGGCCAAACATTGATACTTAAACAGCTATCCGGAGACAATTTTGTTGTTCCGGAACAAAATTTAGCCATTAAATTTATAAGAGATGCAACTGATAAAGTTGTAAAAATTGCTGTAAACGGAAATATTGAATGGATAAAAAGTGATCCGGCATCCCAAAATACAGGAAATGTTAAACCTGTAGCACCCGCAGACTACTTAGGTAAGTACCAAATAACCATGAATGGGCAAACGGCGGTTATTGAGATCTCTTTAAAGGACGGCCAACTATGGGCCACGCAATTATGGGACGGAGCAAGCAGCGTGCTTGATTACAGATCCGGTGATGATTTTATGATCAGGGCTTTAAACATGCAGCTAAAGTTTAAAAGAGATCAAAATAAAAACATAATCCAAATGCTGCTGAACGGCAATGATCTATTTACCAGGATTAAAAATTAGATCATGAACCAAATAAAATGGCTTTTTATATACATGCTCTTTTTTACAGGATCCAGAACTGCGTTTGCTCAAAAGCAAATTATGGGCTTAACACAGGCTGTAAAAGCAG
>JAQBOS010000272.1 GCA_028287925.1 Mucilaginibacter sp.
AGTAGAAGGCGTGCAGTTTGCAGGATATTCGCCGGTTACAGGAAACGCAAACCCGGTAGGGCCGGATGAAGGATTATTCTATTGGTTTGCAGGCACCGGTGACTACGCCAAACGGCCCACAATTATCTGGACAAACGGCGGACCTGGTTCAAGCAGCTTTTGGGGTTTCTTTCTCGAAAACGGACCCTATGAAATATCAATGGCCGAAGGGCCTGACCCGGCTCTGGTTTTAACCCCCCGCGCCCATGCCTGGAATCAGTATGCCAATTACCTGGTTTTTGAACACCCGCTCACTGTAACCATCTCGTTCGCAAGGGATGAAGACGCACCTAAAACCGTTGAGCAGGGGATGGAACAGTATTACCAGTCTCTTTTGAATTTTTTGGTTAAACATCCTGAGATAGCTAAGAACCCTATCGTGCTTGCGGGCGAGTCATATGCCGGTACTTATCTGCCGCTGCTTGCCAAACTGATTGTTGAAGGTAATACCAAACCGGGCGGTACCAAGCTTAATTTATGCGGAACAGTGCTGCTTGATGCCTGGGTTGACCCCTGGGTGCAGATGGCTACGAATACGGCTTATGCGTTCAATCATGGCCTGATCTCTGCCGAACAAAAGGAAATATTGGATAAAAATGTAAGCCTCCCAACCGTCAATTTTGAAATAGAAACGCTGAGCGGTTGCTACATGGCTAATATTGCACAAACCGCTGACCCATCGTTCGACCCGGTTATGAAATATCTTAACGATGATGATTTCCGCAAAGCGGTGCACGCACCAGTGGTTGGCCCGGGTACAAGGGTAACCCAAACCTGGTCGGAGGTGGTATCCAAAAACTATACGCCGCAGGTGAACGACAGTTTTGTGCATATAGTTAAAGAATTATTGGAAGGCACGGCAATTGAAGGCGGCGCCAAACAACGTATTTTAGTTATCTCGGGCCTTAATGATGCCAAGGATTGCAATTTCCTGGGCACAGGCGAGTGGCTGAATAAGCTGGATGGTATTGCCGCAGCTGAGTTTAAGATGGCGGGCACCAAACAATGGCGAAGCCCTGATAATAAGCAAGTGCTCGGTTTTGAACAAGATGGCGGACTGCTGAGCTGGTTAAAAGTGCTCAATGCCGGCCACTTAGCGGTATTGGACCAGCCACTGCTGATCCAGTATATTTTGAATGCCTTAGGCCTGAGTTTGAACCATTGACAATTAGGGTGGCAAGGATCAATGCCTATCCTTTTTTCGGCAGCTTTAGCCTGAAATTCAATTCAGCACCGCTTTGTTCAGGTGTTCGTGGTTCAGATGTTCGTGGTACTCAACAAGTTTCAGCATTACGTTGATAGCAGTTTCATAGTTCCTGGCGCCAACTACTTTCTTGTACTCATGCTCCAATTCTGCCATTTGAGCTTTAATATGCTCATAAAAGCGGATCCCGTCATCTGTTAAATATAACATCATTGAACGCCCGTCAGTACTGCATTTTTCACTCTTTACCAGGTTCAGTTCTTCCAGTTCTTTGATCACTTTACTGGCCGCCTGTTTGGTTATGCTTAAATTTGCCGCAAGCTTACTGTTGGAAATCCCTGTGGTGCCTATACTCATAAACAATGGGATATGCGAATTATTAAAGCCTTCCAGGTTAGCATGGCAAAGTTTTGTGCAATACCATTCATCCGAAAGTCGTTTCAAAAGGTATAATAGCCTGCTTGTCATCCTGGTTGCTTCTTCGTTTAACATGATCTTTAATATTAATATTTAAGTAGGTATTAACAATAGGCTTTACAATAATTTCAGTTTATCAATATAAGTAAACCAGGCTGACCAATAAAGTCAACCAGGTTTACAAGTTTAACGATTTTTATGCAATTAAATTGCACATAATTTAAGGGATTAGAATTGAAATTTAACAAAAGCCCTTAAGCCCCATTTTGGCGCGTCAGGGTGATCCAGGTAAGTAAGCCTTCTAACCATATCTAAACGCAATACTTTAAAGATATTCTCAATACCTGCGCTGGCTTCCATATAAGGGCCGTCGTTTAGTGTATAAGTTATTGGCCTGCCATTGCTGCCCACAGGGTATTGCAATAAGTTGGGATCATTGGCCGGGTTATTTTCCTGCCTTACGCCGCCCCAAACTGATTTAAATGATACAACTTCCCTTAACTTCAACGATTGTAACAGTGGGATCTTGTTAAAAAAGAATCCGTTAAAATGCTGATCAATATTGATGCTGGCATAATGGTCACTAACAAATTCCAGGTAATTCATCAGGTTATATGATTGCAGCTGCAACGCATAGCTCTGGTTGGCATGCTGGATATCCAGTAACGGATAAGGCAGCTTATTAAAGATATATCCCCCCTCTGCCGAAACATCTGCAAAACCCAGTTGGGAAAGATAAAAGCGTTTGGTGATGTTACCGGTAACATTCTGATAATTATAATCGCCCTTAAAAAGTCCTTTGATCCCTTCCTGGTACCGCAGGGTAAAAATAGGGTACTTGTCAGGGATCGGGGTACGGTATAGCTTGCCCTGGTAGAACTTTTCATGAGGTGCATACCGCAGTTCCATTGACAATTCGGTGGTTTGCAGACTATTTACAGTATTTGGCAGACCATCAACCAGGTTCTGATAATATAATGATCCTGTTGGCGACTGGTTCCATGCCTTTAGCTCAAACTTATAGGAGAAATGGTTCAGATACTCATGCACATAATCCAGCCTGAAGATATCGTTATAGGTATAGATGCCATGGTCGCCGCGCTTAAATGAGAGCAGGAAGTTGTCCTCCTGTACAAACTGAAGTTCCTGGCCCGGGATCTTGGTGTCGCGCTGTACGCTGGCCCTTATATATTCCTGCGGAAAGGAATAGATCGACTTATTATTCAGGGAATAAGTGCCGCTGAAAAAGTATTTAAACTTTTCATCCTTAAAACCATATGCACCATAGGTCTCGAAGTAATACCGTTTGCTCAGCTCGGTAGTTGTACGTCCGCCTAACCTCAGTCTGAAACCTTCTACCGGGTTAAAATTGTAAAAGGTATTTACCGGTCCTATTTCAAAAGGCCCTAAATTATCGTAACCTGCAACAAAAAGTGTAACCAGCTTCATTGTCCGTTTAAAAGAAGGGATGGTTTGCAGGCTGTCAATATTCTTATAGATGTCTGCCTGTCCCGCTTTCAGGGTATCGGGACGGTTAGCCTTCCAGAATTCATCCCCTTTTTCTGCCGCATTGAAGGCGATCATTTGTGCCGGACCGGAATAAGTCTCCTGAGGGCGTGGCTTGTTAACGGCAAAGTTATTGATGATCACCACACGCTCGCCATACACGCCTCCTCCTTTATTTTTGTTCAGTCCAAAGTCCATCTTCAAATCGCTTTGGCTCAACCGGTAGCGCCCGCCTTCTGTTTTTTCAAAAGCCAGGGTGGTTTGCATTTGGCGCACAAAGTTGAGGTTGATGTGTTTATTTACCGACAATACCGCTTTTTGTACCGCATAGTTGCCGTCCATAGTAATGTAGATCTTGCCCTGAAAAAGCATGTCGGTAGTATTACGCGGGGTAAAACTCAACTCTATCAATTGCGGGCTTACATCTTTGATGGTATCAGTAATAAAGAATTTGTAGAATGATGGTGCGCCATCGGCAATGGGGCTCAGCAACTGATTACCCAGTAACGGAATATTGTTATCATAGATCTCAATATCCATGTACATGCGGTTAAAGTATGCTTTTAGTCCCTCATTATCTACAAAGTTCTCATCATACTTAACCTGTTTGTTAGCCTGGATCACTTGTTTTTTAACATATGGCGATTTGCGAAAGTAGTTGTCAGAAAGTTTTTCTTCCATGTACATCGGCAGCAGATTTTTTCCGCCAATAGCATTGGAATCCTGCTCCATAAACAAGAATTGATAATTCTTAAAGATCCGCTTCTGTTTAAACTTTTCAGAAAGGTCACTCAGCGAAAATATCATTCTTTCGTATTGCTGATATTCGGCATAGTCAAAGTTTTCCAGCCTGTTTTGACTCTTGTGAGCAATCACCTTGCGGATCAGCTCCACAGCGGGATTGTTCTTATTGGTATACCTGGCTTTTTTACCGCTTTTTACAACTACTTCATCCAATGTTCTCCGGTCTTCGCTTAAAGAGATATTTATAATTTGCGCAGTGCCAGGGGTAATATCCTTATAAAAGGTTTTATAACCTATAAATGAAACCTTGATGCGGCTATAATTTCCGTCGGTACTAATTCTGTAATTGCCCTGAACATCCGTAGTGCCGCCTATACTGGTGCCATCAAAGGAAACACTTACAGCCGGCATAGTTTCGTGGGTGCGCAAATCTGTAACTACTCCCGTAATGATTGTTTGCTGAGCCATCAGCGAGGTTGACAACGTTAGGAATAAAAGTATCAGTGTACTTTTAATTATATAGTAAGTATGGTTCGTTTTCATATTATTAAAGTATAACTGAGATCTCAGGCAGCTTGCGGGTGATTGTAAATTATTTCAGAAGCTGATCCTGTACCGTTTCTTTTGCTGCCTTTAATTTTTTTGAACAGGTTAGTTACAGCATTATTCCTGATAGCATTAGCGGCAGATAAAAAATAATCTTTCATGAAAATCAAAAGGATCCCCATCTCCAGATCTGCGCCCATGAAATTGTCTCTGACAATTTGTTTAACCAGTGGTAGCAGGTAATGCCCTACTTTGTCGGTTGAAAAATTAGATGCTAAAAAAAGCTTATTGAATTTAAAGCTCTTTACACTGGTGATCATTAGATTAGCGAGATCTGAATGTGTTTGGTCGAAGTTGATGCATTGTGTTTTCATGATTACTGATTTGACAATACAAAGGTAAACTAAGTTGACTAAATTAGTCAACTTAGTTTACCAAAAAAAGTACTTTTTACCGTATTGTGACGCTGCTGTTATGCAGTGACATTGAGATGAAATTAGGATATGGGGAATCCCTTATAAACGAACAATCCTGCCGTTGATCAGGCAGGATCGTTATGCAATAGAATGTTAAAAAGCAAAAACGCTTCCGTTTAATTTTTTACAAATGCAAAGACAGTGTTTTTGTAATCGGGCTTGGTCAATTGTACCTTCAGGCTCTTAAAAATTTTCACAGGCGCATCTGTAGCAAAAATATTAACCAGCCATGAAGGAAGTGCGCCTCCGGGGTCTACGTGGATCGAATATTCAACATGTACCTGATTTGCAGCAAGGGGTGTGATGATCCATTTGCCGATAGAATTGTCGATCCTTACAATACCTTTTTTTATTGGAACAATGCCGGGTACTGCCGGGCCATCAATCGTCACTGCTTTTGTTCCCGGGTCCTGGCTGACTGTTAAATGGGCCACAAAATCACGGTTTGCCACAGGCCAGGGTAAACTAACTTCTGAATAATAGTAAAGCTCTGTAGGCGATACCTGCTTAACCAGTTTAGCCGACTTAACGTGGTATACCCAATCCGGGGCAGTGTTAACGTCCATTACAAGGGCAACCAACTGTGATGGTG
>JAQBOS010000325.1 GCA_028287925.1 Mucilaginibacter sp.
AAAGCCATTGAAAAAATGACCATGGGCGACCCGGAACAAACGGCTAAAGTACTTGCCCGTTTTGCCATAGACAGTACGAATGATGTCAAGGAATTAAAGGCAGGTTTAGCTGCAGAAAATATTGAAAAGGTATTGCTGCTTACCCACCGCATTGCAGGCCGCACCGCGCAGGCAGGTGCAAGAGAACTGGCAGAAAGCTTTCGTTTAGCCGAAATGGAGTTAAACAGGGATAAAAAATTTACTGCAAACCGGGTTGAACATATTTTAGCCCTGGCCCAAAAGCTGTATAACCTGGCTATTGCAACCCGCGATTATAGCTTTATTGAAACTGTTTAATAACTGAAAAGCTCTTTTTAATCTCTGTGCCACTTTGCGCGTATCTCTTTGTGGCCTTTGCGATTAAAATTAACCGCGGAGAACGCTAAGGAGGTCACGGTGAACACTGAGAAAGTTTATAATCAGCTATCCAACCCATAACGCTCAATTTTGCTGTAGAGTGTTTTACGGTCGATGTTGAGCAGTTTGGCCGCTTTTGATTTATTGTACTTTACCTGGATCAGCGTTTTTTGGATCAGCTGTTTTTCATTCACCTCGTTTTGTGCTTTAAGGTCTGATTCGCGGTTTTGGTGAATATTGTTTGACACCGAGAACAACATTTCATCAGGCATACTGTCAACTCCGGCTATATCGTCATGACTTAGCAAAACCATTCGCTTAATTACATTTTTAAGCTCACGCAAGTTACCCGGCCAATCGTATTTATGCAGGATCTCTTTTGCCTCCGCAGATAGGTTGTTAACCTTACGGTCCAACTCAGTATTTGCCAGCTTTATAAAATGCCTGATAAAAATATCTATATCGTTTCCCCTTGCCCGTAACGGGGCGAGCTGGATCTTAAACTCATTAATGCGATGGTAAAGGTCCTGCCTGAAATCGCCCCCGCTTACGCTGTTCACCAAATCATCATTGGTTGCGGTAATTATCCTTACATTAACAGGTACCTGCTTGTTGCTGCCTAATGGCTGAATTGTTTTTTCCTGCAATGCCCGCAGCAGTTTTACCTGCACATCATAGCTCAGGTTACCTACTTCATCTAAAAATAACGTACCTCCGTCAGCATATTCAAACATGCCTTTTTTGTCGGCAATGGCGCCGGTAAAAGCACCTTTTATATGTCCGAATAATTCACTTGCGGCAAGGTCTTTTGAAAGTGCACCACAATCAATTGCCACAAAGGGTTTTGCCTTGCGTTTGCTTTGGCGGTGAATGGTTCGTGCCACATACTCTTTGCCCGTACCGCTTTCACCCTGGATCAGTACAGCCATGTCTGTTGGTGCAACCACATCAATGTGCTCATGCAATTTGTCGGAATCATGACTATTGCCTTTTATAAATTCAGGCTGATCATCCTGAACTGCTGCTGCAGGCTCTTTTTTCCCGCCCAGGGCATTGCTCATGATCATCAGCAATTCATCAGGATTAACCGGCTTTGTAATATAATCAAATGCGCCCGACTGGATAGCATTTACCGCAGTGCGTACATCATTAAAGCTCGTCATAATAATTACCGGGACTGTTGAACCCGTAGCCCTGGTGTTAATAAGCACATCAAGACCAATACCATCGGGCAAGCGATAATCAAGCAATAAAAGATCAAATGTATTTTGAGCGATAGATTTCAGGCCGTCCTTAATACTTGCAGCAGTAATTATCTCATGACCATGCTTTTGCAAAAAGCCCTGCAATAATTGAGAGAAAGTAAGGTCATCTTCAACTATTAATATTTTTGCCATTAGTTTTTGTAGGTGATGTATGGCAAAAATACAAAAGGCGCCGATATATCAGCGCCTTTTGAGGGATAAAACAATAGGATTGGAGTTTATTGGATTATTTTTCCGTCTTTGTCAAATTTTAAGGCTTTTGTTTCTGTGCCTTTTTTAACATCAACCTCATAATATTGGGTAGTGCCTGCTGTTACTGCAAAAGCTGTTGATGGCACCCATGTTTTGAAAACATCACTCGAAAGCACTGTTTTAACCGGATCAGGAAGTGCTTCAAGTTTTATAGGAGTTTTCTGTACGCTGTCTGCCTGGGCTACAATTGCAACAGTGTGCATGTTTGTATTTAAATTGTTTGCCTTAACTGTAGCTAATCCTGCTACAACTAATACTGCTGCTGATAAAATGAATTTTTTCATAAATATAATTTTTTGTTTTTTATGTATGATGTGATACCATGATACATAATGGTGCCATAAACAGATTAAATATATTATGCGCTTAAAATCAGCAACTTAGTAAAATTTAACTAAAATATAGTTGCTGACTTACTCCACAGTTTGACGGAAAAGGCAACAGAAAATACAAGTAAGAAAGTAAAGGAGATTGATAAAGTGTAGTAAATCTTTATTTTTTGGTACGATAGTATTTATAGATCTTCACCGCTGACATCAGGATTAAAGATAATAATACAAGGCCTACAATGCCATAGATCCAGTTTATAGCATTTTTTAATACGGCCAGAAAAACTATGGCGAACAGGAACAGGGTGGCTACCTCGTTCCAGATGCGGAGCTGGGTGGATGTCCAGGTGAAAACCCCTTTTGCCATTTGCTTCATTTTATTTTGGCAGATGAAGTGGTAGATTATTAACCCCACTACAAAGGCAAGCTTAATATGCATCCAGGGCTGCTGGAGCCATACCGGGGCAAGGCAAAGCATGGTAATACCTGCTGCCAGCACCAATACCATTGATGGCACTGCAATAATATACCAAAGCTTGCGCTCCATTATTTCAAACTGTTTGGAGAGGATGGTGCGATCAGGTTCGGGCTTGTCCTCTGCTTCGGTATGGTAGATAAACAAACGCACAATGTAAAACAGCCCTGCCATCCAGCAGACTACAAAAATGATGTGTATGGATAAAATATAATTATACATAAACCCCCGGCCCCTAAAGGGGAATTATAAGCCCCCGACCCCTAAAGGGGAGAGAAGCCGTTTATTTATATGTTTGTTTTAATATATAGAACGTGCCGCCCATTTTTCTCCCCCTTTAGGGGGTCGGGGGGCATGCCCATTCTTTTATCACCTCAACCGCATACTTCACATTATCAAATGGGATATCCGGCATTATGCCATGGCCCAGGTTAAAGATAAAGCCTTTTTCATCCTTCATTCTATCGAATAAACGGTAGATGCGTTCTTTAATTACTTTTTTGTCAGCATATAAAATATGCGGATCAAGGTTGCCCTGTACAGCTATGCCCGCAGGTAAACGTTTTTTAATATCCAGCAGGTCAACATTCCAGTCGATGGAGATCACATCAGGTTTTGCCTCTGCCATCAGCGGTGCAAAAACCGAACTGCCTTTACAGAAAGAAATAACCGGGATATCCTTACGGTTAAGCTTGCTGATGATCTCAACAATGTAACGGTGCGAAAACTCTTTATAATCATCCCATGCCAAAGCCTGTGCCCAACTATCGAAGATCTGTACAGCATTTACGCCGGCTGCAATCTGCAGGTTCAAATAATCGGCGGTTACCGTTGCTATTTTTGATAACAGCCGGTGAGCCATCTTCGGCTCATTATGCAGCATCAGCTTGGTTAGCTTAAAATCTTTTGACGATCCGCCTTCAACCAGGTAGCTCATTACGGTAAAAGGAGCGCCTGCAAAACCTATCAGCGGAATGCTGCCATTTAATCTTTGCTGAATAACTTTTATAGCATCTGCCACATATTGCAGCTTGTCGCCCACATCGGTTTGCAAATTATCAATATCGGCTTTGGTACGAACTGGGTTGGCAAATTTAGGGCCTATATTTTGTGTGAAGCTCAAATCACCACCCATAGCTTCGCCGGTAACCAATATATCTGAAAATAAAATAGCGGCATCAATCCCCAGTAAATCAACCGGCAGCATGGTAACATCGGCTGCCAGTTCCGGGGTTTTGCACATCTCTAAAAACGAATATTTGTTTTTAATGTCCCAATACTCTTTCATAAAACGACCAGCCTGGCGCATCATCCATACTGGTGGTCGTTCTGTTTTTTCAGAAAATGCTGCTTTTATTAATAACGAATCTCTCATAATGTGAAGAGAGCCAGGAAATCAAGAGTCAAGAATCAAGATTTTGTTCTCGATTATGACCTGCATCCCCGCTCTGTTTAACGTAACTTGAATTTTAATATGTTGGAGGCAAAAGTTGTCCTGATTCTTGACGTCTTGACTCTTGCATCTTTCCTCTATTTTTTGTGTTTTTTTAATTCCTGGCGAAGGCGTTCAATAACATCCTTCATTCTTGCATTTATATTATCCTGGTGCTTTTCAGTAAGCTGCAAATAAGCATCAGCCTTTTCAAAGTTGCCCTGCCTTATGCTGATATTGGCCACATGCACCAATGCCGCCACATGATCATTAATTGAGCGCAGGGGATATTGGGCGGCTATTTCATAATGCTTTTCGGCATCTTCAAAATCCTGCTTTTGCAGGCAAACCCCGCCCATCAAAAATTCATAATAACCCCGGCGATTTTTGCTGAGCCATTGCGGATTAAAGATCTCCATTAATGTGCGCTCCGCCTTGTCGTAATTTTTATGATGAAAATATTTGGCCGCAACAATAAGCGTCCCCTGCCTTATGTAATCCCAGGCAAGCAACACAATAAACATCAAGGCAACTGACGCAAACATGTATTGCCGCAGATAAACTAACAACAGCAGCGACAAAAAAAATATAAAGCCAATGAATAAGCGGGTCCTGTTTGCAAACATTAATGCTGGGTATCAGTAAACTTATAACCTACACCGCGGATAGAATGAAAATAAACCGGGTTTTTAGGATCTGGTTCAAAATATTTACGGAAAGTAAGGATAAAGTTATCAATGGTACGGGTTGACGGATAAACATCATAGTTCCATACGGTTTCCAGGATCTGCTCGCGTGATACGGCATCATTGCGGCGCTCAATCAACAGCTTAAGCAGCATGGTTTCCTTTTTGGTTAAAGGCGTTATTGACCCATCGCCGTTAACCAGTTCAAAAGAGTTAAAATGGATGGTTTTATCGCCAATTTTGTAGCTGTTAAACTCTTTAAGGTCATCACCTTTAAGGCTGCGTTTTACAAGGTTGTTCACCCTTAATATTAACTCTTCAAGGTTAAATGGTTTGGTCAGGTAGTCATCGGCGCCTTTTTTTAAGCCTGCTATTTTATCCTCGTTGGTGTTTTTAGCGGTTAAAAACATAATGGGCACTTCAGAGTTTTCAAGCCTGATAGTTTCAGCAACTACAAAGCCATCAATCTCGGGCATCATAACATCCAGTATCACCAGGTTAAAACGCTCTTCTTTAAATATTTGCAATGCCTTTTTACCATTGGTGGCAGTTGATACCTTGTAACCTTCAAGCTCAAGGTTAAGCTTTATGGCCTCAAGCAAATGCTCTTCGTCCTCGGCTAGTAAAATTCTTTTTTTGTTTGGCATGATAATTATTAATTTACACGTATTTCACGAATTATATCGAATTACACGAATTAAAAAGTCCGGATTAATCAGGCAGATTTGTGAAAATTCGCCCTTGTTCGTGTAATTCGTGTCAATTCAATCAAAAACTACTTCAAATATACTACCTGCAGGGCGGTTATCCTTCACTTTTATGCTGGCCTGGTGCTTGTCCAATACTTCTTTTACAATATACAGACCTAAACCGGTACCTTTTGTGTTCCGGGTATCCTCGCTGCCCACACGGTAGAACTTATCGAAAATACGATTTTTTTCATGATCAGCTATCCCGATGCCATGATCAGCCACTTCCAGGAAAACTTTGCCTTCTTTTGAAAACAGCTTAACGTCCACTGTTTCGCAAGGGCCCGAGTATTTAATGGCGTTCTCTATCAGGTTGGTAACAACCGATGTAAGTGCAAATTTATCGCCGGTTATTTCAATCTTAGGCTCAATCTCTGCATCAATTATCTGCTGTGTGCCTTCGCATTTGGTGATCTGTAACCGGTTTACAATACTATCAACCAAAACAGAAAGACTGAATTTATCTTTAGGGAAAGTGTATGAGTGGTTATCAATTTTTGAGGCCAGCAGCATATTTTCTACCATATCGTCCAATCTATCAATATCTGTAAGTGATTTACCAATGAAATTCAAGATCTGTTCTTTGGTAAGGTTTCTTTTTTGTATGGTTTGCAGGAGGATCTTGATAGATGCCAGCGGCGATTTAAGCTCATGCGTTACCGAAAGCAAAAAGTTCTTTTTTTGTTCCTGCAGCTTCCGCTCCCGGTTAATGGTTCGGTGCAATGAATAGGCACCCGCAAAGAAAACAAAAAGGAATATCGGGCCTTCAAACAATATCATCGGCAGTTTGCTGGGCATTGCCTTAACCAGCAAAAATCCCCACCAGGTTAACTGGGCTATTGCATAAATAATAATCGCATAGAATATTACGAATGATCTTTTCATGTCAGTTTGTTTTACAGTTTACAATTACCGGTGTTCAGTTTGCATGAGTCGTAACTAAAGATAGTTCAAAACTGCCAACTGCTCGCTGCCAGCTGCCTACTTTTCCCTGAATACTACTTCAAGGCTATCAAATATAGCACGTTTTGCTTTCTCAAGGTCTATTTTAGTGTGGGCGGATGATATAAATCCAACCTCATAGCCGCTGGGGCCTAAATAAATACCCCGGTTAAGCAATTCGCGGTGTAATTTTTTAAATTTATCCATGCTGGCGGCATCAATTTCATCCGCCCTGCGGATAGCCTCCTGGTCTGTAAACGCAAACCAAAATATGGAGCCTATGGTAAATACTTTGAATTTGTAATTACGGGCAGTAGCAAAGCGCTGAATAGCCTCGGTAAATTCTTCCGTTTTGTTATTTAAATCACGATAAAAGCCCATGCGCAGCAGTTCACTTAACTGTGCAATACCGGCAGCCATAGCAACCGGGTTGCCTGATAATGTCCCGGCCTGGTAAACCCCGCCATCCGGAGAAACATGCCCCATGATCTCTGCCGAAGCGCCATAACAGCCAACAGGCAAACCACCGCCAATTATCTTACCATAGGTAATAATATCCGGTTTAATTTGATAGTAACCCGCGGCGCCTTCAAAGCCTATCCTGAAACCGGAGATCACTTCATCAAATATCAGTAAAGTACCGTTTTGGGTACATACTTCGCGCAGGTATTTCAGAAACTCCTTTTCCTGTAAAAGCAAACCGTTGTTTGCCGGTACAGGTTCAATAATTATAGCGGCAATTTGATCTTTAAACTCCTCAAACGCTTTTTTAATGGCTTCCCTATCATTCAGTGCAACTACTATAGTTTCGTCCGCAAATGATTTTGGGACACCTGCCGATGAGGTTTCACCAAAAGTAACCAGTCCGGACCCGGCTTTTACAAGCAACGAATCACTATGCCCGTGGTAGCAGCCTTCAAATTTCAAGATCTTATCGCGTTTGGTATAGCCCCTTGCCAGCCTGATTGCCGACATCACCGCTTCGGTGCCTGAGCTTACAAAACGCAGCTTTTCAATAAATTTATTGTTTTTGATGATGAGCTCGGCCAGTTCATTTTCCAATGCAGTTGGCGCGCCAAACGACATGCCGTTTTGCATTACCTCTATCACCTTTTCGCGAACTTTTGCATTGTTGTGCCCAAGGATCAGCGGACCCCATGAGCAGCAAAAATCAATAAACTGGTTATCGTCCGCATCCCACAAATGGCAGCCATCTCCCTTTTTTATAAAAAGCGGCGTACCGTGAACAGATTTAAATGCCCTTACCGGTGAATTTACCCCACCCGGAAAAAATGTCTTCGCCTTTGCATACAGCTCTGCTGATTTTTCCCGATTGATATCAGGCTTGCCCGTTGAGCCCGATGGCTCATTCCCCTCTGACGTAAATTTCTTTTTTATTGAATCAAACATAAATTTATATTTTGCCGGCGATTTTTTTCCTAATCTCTAATCACTGGCCTCTAATCTCTAACTACAACCACTTATTCAGCAAAACCTCCTTAGCATGATACGTTAATATCGCACTGGCCCCTGCACGCCTGATGCTGGTAAGCACCTCGGTAATGGCGCGCTGCTCATTTAGCCAGCCTTTTTGAATGGCTGCCTTTAACATGGCATATTCGCCGCTTACATTATACGCTGCAACGGGCAGTTCCGTATTGTCCTTTATTAATTTAATTATATCAAGGTAGGGCAGGGCCGGTTTAACCATTAAAAAGTCGGCGCCTTCCAGCTCATCCAGACTGGCTTCAATTAAAGCTTCCCGCTGATTGGCAGGGTTCATCTGGTAAGTTTTTTTATCGCCAAACTTTGGGGCCGAGTTTAATGCATCCCTGAATGGCCCGTAGAACGCGCTGGCATACTTTGCCGAGTACGACATGATCGATACATTGGTGAACTTATTATCATCCAATACCTTGCGGATATAGCCTACACGGCCATCCATCATATCGCTCGGGGCAATAATATCGGCGCCGCATTGTGCATGGGCAAGCGCCATTTTACCAAGCACTTCCAGCGTTTCATCATTCAGGATCTCGCCATTCTCCACGATGCCGTCATGGCCATCGCTGCTGTAGGGATCCATCGCCACATCGGTAATTACACAGGCCTCGGGGAAATTCTTTTTTACCTCGCGGATAGCACGCAGGTAAAGGCTTTCCTCCCGGTGACTTTCAGTGGCATATTTATCTTTTAGCGACTCATCAATATTGGGGAAAAGATCAAAAGAGTTAAGCCCAAGCTTCAGGCAGCTTTCAATCTCGCGCAGCAAATTATCGATTGAATAACGGTAAATGCCCGGCATGGAAGCCACCTCGGTTTTTTGTGCATTACCATCAACTATAAACAGCGGAAATATCAGGTTAGCGGCACTAACATGTGTTTCCTGTACCATCTGGCGGATAACTTCGCTTTTTCTGTTTCTTCGTGGTCGTTGCATTTTAGTTCATGGTTAATAGTTCATGGTTCATAGCCGAAAGTTGATGGTTAATAGTTCATGGTTCATAGCCGGAAGATGGTAGTGAGTAACCAACTGCTTTTTTACTATGAACTATTAACCATCAACTATGAACCTCTCAGCATCTGTGGCTCAGGCAAATTGTTCCAAACACGGCTTCTGCCAGGCCGGTTTCATCGGGCGAGTAAGGCAGGGTATATTTTACGCCCATTTCATCCAGTTTTTTCCCGGTTGACACGCCTATGGCTATGATCTTTTGGTCAGGATCCAATAGGTTATCAACAAAATAAGCTTCCACATTTGACGGACTGGTAAATACCATGATCTCCGCTCCTGTTTGCATTATATCGTCTTCCAGTATGGTTTCGTAAACCGTAAGGTCAATGATCTTTGTATCAGCAGATAATGCCTGCTGAATGCTCCGCATAGAGTTTTCGGCCGACGGGAACACTACGGTTTTTCCGTTGGCCAGGGCTGCAAATTCGGCTGCCACCTCTGCAGGGTCGCCATCGCCGGTAAAATCAACAAAATGCCCCTTGCGCCGCAGCATATCTTCCGATCCGCTTCCCATTACCCCAAACTTTACTTTTTTAGGCAATAACGGATCCAGATGGAAGAAATATTCAACCGCATTTTTGCTGCTAAAAAACAGCCAGTCGGCATTTCTTAAAATATAGTTATCAAGTTTGGTAATTACTGCAACGGTGCGAATGAGTGAACGGGCTTCAACCTCAATATCATGTTTCTCAAGGGCCTTACGGAAATAGCTTTTTTCAGAAAGTTCACGCGAGATAAACACCTTCATCGGGAACTTACGGTCCTTGCTAAAAAACAGGGCTACTTTTTGAGCCAGGCCTTCAGTTGTTGGCGCTTCTAAAAACAGCCGATCTGGAAACTCATCGCCTTCATCAGCTTTTGAGGTAAATACCTGGTAAACGCCATCTTCCTTACGGCAATAGCAGCCTAAAGGTAAATGGCAACCACCGCCAAACAGTTGTAAAAGTGTGCGTTCAACCGCAAGCTCTTCGGCAACATCCGGATGGTTTAGCGGTTGCAAGGCTTCAAACAGTTCTTTATCATCTTCGCGGATCTGGATAGCCAGCGCACCTTGTGCCGGTGCGGGAATCAGTTCTGTGGGCGTTAATTCCTCTACATAAAAATCGCTCAGATCCAGTCCAAGCCTGCTTACACCGGCTTTGGCCACCATAATGGCATCATAATTTTCATCGCGCAGCTTATTTACACGGGTGGGCACATTGCCCCTAAGGTCTTTTATGTCCAGGTCGGGGCGGTAAGCAAGCAGCTGTGCTTTGCGCCTGTTTGATGAGGTGCCCACAATGCCGCCGTATTTTACAGATAGCTTTTGGTGTACATCAACACAATCTTTCAGTATCAGCAGTAGCTCAGATGGATCTTCCCGTTCTGAAACTGCTGCGATAATGAGTCCCGGAGGGTTTTCAGTTGGCAAGTCCTTGTGCGAGTGTACCGCTAAATCAATAGTGCCTGCCAATAATTCTTCTTCAAGTTCTTTGGTAAAAAAGCCTTTACCTTCCAGCTTATCAAAGCTCAGGTTAAGGAGGCGGTCGCCCTGGGTTTTAATGATCTTCAGCTCAACAGCAATGTTAAGTGCGGCCAGGCTATCCTTTATAAAATTTGCCTGCCAAAGCGCCAGATCACTGCCGCGGGTTCCTATTATTAATGTTCTGTCCAAAGGGCCTAATTATTTGCAAGGGCAAATTTAACATTTTACAGGGATGTTTGCAGGGATAATTAATGATATGAAAGTGGGGTGACGGTTGGGGGTGGATTGGTTGAAAGGGTTGTAGTAATTGGAAAGGTTGTAGTGGTTGGAGACTTATACCTCATTAAGCAATTCTTCTACCGGCCTGCCTTTGAGTTTGCCTGCCTTTATTTTTTCAACGTTTTTAAAAGCTTTTTTAATTTCTTTTAGATCTTCGGAAAGTTCAGCTCTTGAAGTAGATGTAGGTTTCACTTGCAAAGGATAAAGCTTAATTATTATTGATCAATATATCCTTAGCCATTATCATGGGCACGCTGATATATTTTTTCTCCATGTAGTTGATCACTTTTTCAAGGATCTCACGGTTATGCTGGTCCATGCCCTGCACTTCATCGGCAAAAACAGAATTGATTGCCGTATTGCGGATCTCTTTTATTTTTTCAGGAACCTGGCGCATGGCAAGCTCAATGCGGCGTTGTTTAAGCTCCAGTAAAAAATCGTTAATATTTTGTTCAATAATGCCTTCGGCAAGGGTGAGTTCTTCGTAACGCTCCTGCAGGTTCTTTTTGGCAACTTCGTTTAGGGAATGTACCTCAATAAAGTTTACCGGGTATTTTTCAAGTACATCCGGATGAGTATCGTTCGGTACGGCCAGGTCAACAATGGTTTTGCGGCCGGTATCGCCATTTAATAAACCTGCATAAATTTCGGGCGTAATAATAGGCTCGGTGGCCGATGTACAGGTAATGATGGCATCAAAGCCCTTATCGTAAGTTTTTAAAGCTTCCAGGTTAAATGCTTCGCCGTTTAAATCAGCAGCTAATTGCGCGGCATTGGCAACGGTGCGGTTAAATACCGAGAAGTTTGAAAATTTATGCTTTTGAAGATATTTTGAAATGTTGCGGTTGGTTTCGCCTGCGCCGATGATCAGGATGCGGGCATTGGTACAGAGCTTAAGGTCGCGCAGCTTGCGGTAAGCCAGCGAAACAACCGAAATAGGATTTTTAGAGATATTAGTATTGGTATAAACCTCTTTGGCCGTTTTTACTATGCAGCTCATAAACATGCGTAGTCCGTCGCCGGTTAGGCCTGCTTCTTTGCAGTTTTCGTATGCTTTGCGTAATTGCGAAAGAATCTCTTTTTCGCCAACTATCAAACTTTCAAGTGAGCATGAGGTGCGCAGCAGGTGTTCAAGCGCCTCCCTGTCTTCGTAAATAGAAGCAGAATCTAAAAAGGTGCCGGTAGATACCGGGCAAAGCCCCATATCAATAGAATCCATAAACTCCTTGGCGAATGCTTTATCAACCACATGCGATGTAAGCATCACAAACTCAACCCGGTTACAGGTAGCAAGATAAAAAATCTCGGAGATGCCGAACTGGGTTTTTACCTTATGCAGCTTATCCGTTAGATTTTCCTGGCAAATCACCAATTTTCCCAACTCCTTCAGCTCAATCTGTTTATGCGTAAAAGCGATTACCTTTAGATACTTCAAAGCTCTTTTAAAATTTGACCCGACAAAAATAACAGGATTAATAAGATGCAGTGTCAACCCTTTGTCATACAGTTGTATTTAGAATGTTTATAAATAAAGGGTGTTTTTTTGACAATTAAATCTATTTTATAGGTAAAACCGTACATAAATAATGAAATTATTAAAAAAAGCCAGTCTTTTTATCCTTGTAATTGGCTACCTGGCCGCCGGGGCCAACCACTTCCGGTCGCCGGGAGGCTACATAAACATCATTCCGCAGTATATTCCTCTCCCAAAACTTATGAATATTCTTGCAGGTTTTTTTGAAATATTATTTGGTTTGATGCTGATTTTTAAAGTAACGAGGCGATGGGCCGCATGGGGTATTATTTTAATGCTGATTGCCTTTATACCGGTACATATTGATATGGTTTCGCATGCGCCTTTCTGGCTGGGCAGCCTTTATGTAACGCCGTTTATTGCCTGGATAAGGCTGGTGGTTTTGCAGCCTTTGCTGATATTGTGGGCGTGGTGGTATACGAAGGAATTATAAAGAGCTTCTTTCCCTTCTTTGCGCAGCAGAGAGGGGTGGCGAGCGAAGCAATGCCGGGGTGAGTCAACACCGCTATGCATTAGCGCCAATTCATTTGCGTTAATATCGCGCGCATATTTACTCACCCGGTCGACGCTTCGCTGGACCTCCCTCTCTTCGCTGCGCGTAAAGAGGGAAGGGAAACAGAAGATGAACATTAATCATCCAATATCATATCTTTGAGTTAATTATGATCAAAAAACAAAACTTCAACATTCCCGGCGCTAAGGGCCGTGGTATGCTGATGGATCTCACCTATAAAACATCCCTTAAAAACGCACCGCTGGTAATATTTGCCCATGGCTTTAAAGGGTTTAAAGACTGGGGCGCACATAACCTGGTTGCCAATTATTTTGCCGAACATGGCTTCAGGTTTTTGAAGTTCAATTTTTCGCATAACGGCACCACTGCCGATAACCCGACAGACTTTGCCGACCTGATCGCTTTTGCCGATAACACTTTTTCAATTGAACTGGAAGACCTGAAAGCGGTTATTGATTTCGCCTGCGGCGGATCGGGAATAGCGGCGGCGGCAGGTGTTTATTTGATAGGCCATAGTATGGGTGGCGGCATCAGCATAGTAAAAGCTGCCGAGGATAGCCGGGTAGACAAACTCATCACCTTCGCCTCTATATCCGACTTTTA